>JAKPPK010000172.1 GCA_029547385.1 Candidatus Latescibacterota bacterium | reverse complement strand
CGGGACTACGGAGCTCTCGTTTCTCGCCGACCCCAGATTCGCGGCGGAAGCCCGTTCGAGCGCAGCCGGCGCAATTCTTGCCCGTCCTGGCACCCCGGACGTCCCCCGCGCCAGGTGCCTCGCCGTGCCTGATCCCTGCTCTGCGATGTACCGCTCCGTCATGTTGCTCCATCCACCGAGAGCGCGTGAATCTTTCCTTTCGCCGCAGGCAATCGTGGCTTCCACTGCCAACGTCGACAAAAGCGCATATGTCGGCGCGTTTGTCACCATCGGTAACGGAACCACCGTTGGCGAACGTGCCGTGATCCGTGACGGCGTACGAATCGGGGAAAAGGTGCGCGTCGGTGCCGGAACGGTGATAGAAGAAAACGCCGTAATTCACGACCGCGTTCGGCTGGGTGATCGAGTCCTTGTAGGTTCTGGGACAGTGATTGGAAGCGTCGGCTTCGGTTTCGTTGCAGTGGAGGGCCAACAGAAACGTTTTCCGCACGTCGGTACTGTCGTCATCGAAGATGACGTCGAAATCGGCGCGAATTGCACGGTGGACCGCGGAACCCTCGGAGCCACACGGATTGCCCGGGGAAGCAAGCTCGACAACCTTATCCACGTCGGACACAACGTGCAAATCGGAAAAGGAGTCTTCGTGGCGGCTCAGTGCGGGTTTTCGGGCAGCTCACACGTCGGGGACGGCGTGCAAATGGGAGGACAGGCCGGCGTGGCCGGACACATTTCTATCGCCGCGGGCGCCCGCGTGGGCGCCAAATCCGGGGTCATGAAATCCGTGTCAGGCACCGTCGCGGGGCATCCAGCCCGCCAATTGATCCAGCAGCGCCGCGCGGAGGCACGCCTGATGCATCTCGAAGAATTGGTTGTGCGGGTCTCTGCGCTGGAAAAAGCCCTCTCCGAGCGTCCCTGCAAGAACCATCTCGAAGACTGATGCGACACACAGTCGGCAGATGCGTCACCGTACGCGGACGCGGGATCCACAGCGGCACAGACGTGACCGTACGTCTCCTTCCGGCTGATCGGCCCGGAATCACCTTCGTCCGTTCGGACCTTCCCGGAAACCCGCGCATTCCCGCGATAACGTCGAACCTCGCTTCGTCCTCCCGGTGCACGAGGCTGGAAAAGGGCGATGGGGCGGTGATGACGCCGGAGCACCTGCTTGCTGCATGCTGGGGTACCGGCATCACTGATCTCGTCGTCGAACTGGATTCGGAGGAACTTCCGATCGGCGACGGGAGCGCGGAAATCTGGTGCGAGGCGTTTTTTCTTGCGGGAACGCAGGAAACACCGGGTGCCTCCGTTGCCCTGGGTCCCCTGCCCCCCATTCACGTCGCCCACGCGGGCGCATGCATCACGCTGACTCCGTCGAAGACATGGCGCGTGGAGTACTCCGGCCGCTTCTTCGACGGCCCTGAACAACACGTGGAATGGACAGAGGAGACGGACTTCCGCCAGCATGTGGCACGGGCCCGCACTTTCTGTACCTTGAGCGATGCGCTGAAACTTCGGAAGCTCGGGATGATCAAAGGTGGAACTCTGGAAAACGCGCTTCTGTGGGTTGACGACGTGTCCCTGCTCTCCGATCCCGCGCTGCCCCCCTGGGTGGAAGACCAGCCGCGGCCGGAAAAAGGGTTGGTGAGAGGACAAACGCTGAGATATTTTGATGAGTTTTCGCGACACAAGCTGCTGGACCTTCTGGGTGATCTCAGGTTGGCAGGAGATCTTTCCCCGTGTGCGATACATGCGCGGTGCAGCGGGCACGAACTGAATCACGAGCTGCTGCGCGAAATCGAAAAACACACGCATTCGCAAAAGGAGTTGGAACGATGAGCGCCACCGCTGATGAACCCACAGTGCTCGATATTCGCGACATAATGGACCGGATTCCGCACCGGTACCCCTTTCTTCTGGTAGACAGGATCGTCAGTATCCGGGAAGACGGTATCACGGGCCTCAAGAACGTCACGATCAATGAACCGTATTTTGCCGGACACTGGCCATCGGAACCCGTAATGCCAGGTGTGCTTCAGTTGGAGGCGCTCGCTCAGACTGGAGCAGTACTGTTGTTCCACAGACTTGCCGTGGATCGTCAAAAGACGAAACTCGACGTCTTCTTTCGCGGAATAGATGGCGCGAAATTCCGCCGCATCGTCAGGCCGGGAGACCAATTGCTTCTTGACATCACTGTGTTGAAACAACGGCGCGAGCTTTTCGTGCTCAAAGGGGAGGCGCGGGTCAACGGGGAAGTCGCGTCGGAGGCTGAACTGACTGCGGTTCTGCGTGTTCGAGGGGAGGAGCAGCCGTGAACCACGTGGATACCCGCGCCGTTGTGGAGGAAAACGCACAACTGGGTTCGGGTGTCACGGTGGCCCCGTTTGCCATTGTCAAGGCCGGTGCTATTGCGAATGATGGTTGCACGATCGGTTCATACGCGTATGTCGCGTCAGGCGTTCGGTTGGGCGCGAGGGTTCAGGTGTTCTCCCACGCCTGCCTCGGCACGATTCCCCAGACGAAGCCCCAACCGCCGCATGAAGGGTTCCTGATCGTAGGTGATGATACCGTCATTCGGGAGTTCACTACCCTCAACAGCGGCTCGGTTCTCCAGGACCGAGGAGGCGATGGAACCACACGAATCGGCGCAAGATGTCTTCTCATGGCATACGTTCATGTGGGCCATGACTGCACCGTGGGAAACGACGTCATCCTTGTTAACGGAGCCACGCTTGGCGGACACGTCGTGGTGGAGGATTTCGCCACAATAAGCGCGCTCGTTCCCGTACACCAGTTTGTTCGGATAGGCGCCTACAGTTACGTAGCGGGTGGCTTCCGCGCTGTGCAGGACGTTCCACCCTACATTCTGGCCGCCGGAGAACCGCTCCGCCCTTACGGGTTGAACGTGGTCGGTCTGAGAAGGCACGGGTTCACCGCAGAGCAGTTTCGCCGGTTGCGGGCAATATATCGGCTGTTTTTTCGCTCCGGTCTCAACACCGCACAGGCCCTGAGCCGCTCCAGCGAACTCGAGCCCAGCGTGGAGCGCGACCGTTTTGTTGCGTTCGTGGAAAGGTCACAGAGAGGCGTCATCCGGTAAAATGGCCAGACTGGCGGCTCTTGGTAGATTCCTTTTCAGGCACAGGGACGTGCTCCCCGTTCCTCTTGCGTTTGCGGTGGCACTCTCCTCCAGAATCAGAGGAGGTGGGCGCGTTTCAGGTGCATTGCTGGTGTTGGCCGGCCTTGCCATCAGACTGTGGGCAGTTCTGTACATCGGAGAGCAATCTCGATCCCGCGGGGATGGGCCGGCGTTCCGGACCATCGGCGGCCCTTACGCGTATTTCCGCCACCCCCTCTACCTGGCAAATGGCGTACTATCTGAAGGGCTTGTCCTGTTTTCGGGAGCGGGAAAACGATGGTTGCCGTTTGTGTTTCCGGTCCTTGCGTTCCTTTTCTACGTGCCCATTGTCGCGTGGGAACAGGGGAGAGTGTACCGCCGCGGAATCCCTATCATAACCCACCGGTTCGGCGTTCGAACCGCGCTATGCAGCGAACGGCGCACGTACCAGTCTGTGCTCGCATTTCTGCTTGTTTCGGTGGTATCAAGTTTCGTACGGAACAACCTTCGACGGAACAGGCAATGAACTTCTGGATCTCAGCTCTTGAGCCTTCCGGCGACCGGTGGGGTGCGACCCTCGTACGCGCCATTGCCGGTCTGGCTCCGAACGCCAGGGTTGGGGGAATCTCGGGGCCTCTTATGCGTGATGCAGGGGCAGACGGTACCCCTGCGCCGGACGGCGTCATGGGATTCGCCGAGCCATTTGCGCGCTTTCATGAGTACTGCTCCCTGATGGCTCGAAGCGTACGTCAATTCCGTGCTCACCCACCTGACGTCTCCATAGTCATTGACGCGCCCGATTTCCACATTCCCTTTCTGCGCTTCGTCAGGCAATCGCGCGTACCGACGGTGTATTTCAGCCCGCCTCAGGTGTGGGCTTGGAGAAGGTCGCGCGCACGGGCAATTGCTCGCCTTTCAACGCGAGTCGTAACGTTGTTCGACTGGGAACGTGCGTACTTCGCACCTCCATTGGAGACCGATCGCGTCATCTGGGAGGGACATCCCCTCGTGGATGAGCTTCCCGAACTCCGGGAACCCGGGCGAAAGGGAGATCTATTGGTTTTGCTCCCCGGCAGCAGGAAATCCGAGATTGACCGCCTATCCGTCCTTTTTGCCGACGTCGGCAGACGCCTGGGCGTGCCTTGCGTGTTTCGGGCACCAACGGAGCACCATGCCGGGTGGATCCGGGCCACACTCTCCCGAGCAGGTCGGGCACCGTTGCCTGTCACCACCTCACCTCTGGCGCAACTCCTGAACGAAGCCCGGGCATGTATTGCCTGCGCGGGAACAGCCACCCTCGAAGCGGCCTTGGAGGGGATCCCGACGGTGATTGCGTACCGCACGGACTGGTTGACGCACAGCGTGGCGAGGCGCCTCGTTCGCACCAGATGGATAGGGCTCCCCAACATTCTGCTCCGCTCAAACGCGTACCCTGAGTGTGTTCAGGAGGATGTGGAACCCTCTCGAATCGCGTCGGCGTTGGCAACGGTGACTGAGCGCCCTCCGGATTTCTGGGTGGAAAAGGCCAGAGAAATCAGGACGAAACTGGGCACACCCGGAGTAGCGAACCGGGTTGTCAAGCTGGCGATCGAAACGGCGAACGACGTCCCACACCCCGGGATTCAGCAGTGATGAACGCGGCGCTTGTGCTGGCATTGTCATTTTTCTGCGCATCCAGGGCGTTTCCACAGGACTCCCCGGTCGTGGATTCCACGGCGTTTCACCAGGGCCGCGTGATAACTGAGGTGGACGTCATACCCGGAGACGTGGTTCCGCCGTGGTGGGAAGAAGCAGTGCACACTCGGAGACGGTTGTCGAGGTGGACCTACGCCACGCTCAACGCGCTCCACATCAAAACGAAACCACACGTCGTCGAGCGCGAACTCCTCTTCGCCGTCGGCGATACCTTGCGGCAGAAATCTCTGGATGAGTCCGAACGGAACCTTCGAGCGTACTCGTTCATCAACGAAGCTACGATCGAAGCCTATCCCGCAGATTCAAACGGCGTACGAGTTCTTGTGCGCACCAGCGACAATTTCAGCCTCGCCGCAGGGTGGATTTTGGAGAGTGGTGGCGGATCGGACAGAATTGGAGCGCTCGTCACAGAGAAGAACCTGTTGGGTTTCGGGAAGGAAATCGCGGCGCAGTACGAACGAGAACGAAACCGATCACGCGGAACAACAGAAACGGAATGGCTTTTTCAGTACAAGGACCCAAGGCTCATAGGCTCGCGTTTCGCCCTTCAGGTTTCTGCATCGCGCGCGTACCTCGGAAACGAGTTCATGGCTGCGCTGGCGCGTCCATTCACCACCACGCGCACGCGCAACGCGGGCGGAGTTGAGTTCTACCATTTCACCGGCAGGATGCGTCTTTGGCGCGACAAGGTGCCTGTCGCGGAGCTTCCCGTTACGACGACAGACACGTATGCCTGGGTGGCCCACACGTGGGGAGAAGCCTCGAAGCGCACCAAATTT
>JAKPPK010000521.1 GCA_029547385.1 Candidatus Latescibacterota bacterium | reverse complement strand
TACGCCATCATGTTTTTGCTGGGAGTCAGCGCAGGGGCATCCGTGTTTTCCATAGAGCCCCCGACTGACAACTGGCCGGGGCCGGGCCACTGGCGGTTCACAGAGTGGATCGCGCCTGTGTTCCAACGCCTCCTGCGCGAGCACCTGATCCCTTCAGTTGAGGAGATTCTCGCATCCACGCCGCTGGCGTACCACCTGCCACGGTGCGAACGTCCTGTTGATTACCACAAGGTGCTGGCCGATCTGGATTTTGACCACGGTGAAGGCAGGCTCATACGAGCAACGTATGGCGTTTTCGATCGCGCACGGGACGCGGAGTTCATTCCGAACAACCCGCGGTACGGATGGATCCCCGTCCTGCCTGCGAAGACCCCGGAGTCTCTGCTGTCCCGCGTTCCGCGCGTAATACGTCCGGGAGACATCCAATCAGTCGAGGAGGCACGGAACGTTGCGGAGGAAGAATTCCCACCGGTTGATCGCGGACAGGCGTGGAGCGTGAACGCGGGCAGATTGCTTTTTGCCGTGAATACTCACGAAAACTGGTACGTGCCGGAATCAGTCAAGTTGTCTGTACCGCTCAGGCCGGACGGTGTGCGCCTTGAAGACTCGGGAGCAGTGTCTCTTCTCCGGTGGAACCGTCATCCGGGTGATCGCGCCTACCGTGTATGGCGCCTGAGAGAAGGAGTGGAGCGCTGCCTGACCGAGTATCCGGTCCAGGATACAGAATATCGTATCCACGAGCCTGCGAACAACGACTTTTACTCCGTTTCGGCAATCACTGACGCGACCGAGTTGATATCGGGTACGTTGCATCTTCACCAGTTCCTGCTCTTCGACTGCCAGGAAAGCCGCCGCAGCAGATGGATAAGCTCCTCCGGGGAATCTGAAGAACACTTCCGCATCGGCGAGTCAATGCCCCCGGAAACGGAGGAAATCGCCCGCGCTGAGGCGCGTGCCAGCCAGTGTTCACCTGTGGAGGATCTTGCTTCGCCGCCGGTCGCGGAGGATGATCCCTGGGCACCGCAGAAACGCGGGGTCATTGAGGCCATGGTTGGTTGGAAATCTGCCGTGGAGTCAGAAGAAAT
>JAKPPK010000519.1 GCA_029547385.1 Candidatus Latescibacterota bacterium | reverse complement strand
TCATCGGGTTGCCTCGTTTCTGCGGGCCCACCACCAGACATGTGCGGCCAATGCGAGGAGGAAAAGGTCGAACACGAGGTGTTGCAACAGATTGTTGCGGGCATCCGCGGTTGTGCCGGTGTCAAGGCACCCACAATTGATATCTAGGCCTCGCAGAAGAGCGCTTATGATCGCAACCGTGAAAACCAGAGTCATGCCTCCAACTGCCACCACAGCGCCGGGTGCCCACCGGCGGAACAAAAGCGCAAGCGCCGCAATAACCTCTATCCACGGCAGAGTGATAGCGAGCGCGTTGACCAGAGTTTCCGGAAGCAACTGGTAGTTCGCGATGCTGTGGGCAAAATCGTCGAGGTTCGGTATCTTGCTCGCGCCGTACACGAGAAAGACTACCGCAAGGACAATTCTGGACACCCAAACGTATCTGGCGTCCAGCAACCGCGCCGCAAAGTTCGATGAGTTGGAAATCAGAGTCATCCTCCAGTCCCGCGATCAAATGGAAAACCGGCGCGCTGCCACGCGACCGAACCGCCGAAAAAGACGCGCACCGTGTTGAATCCCTTTTTCGCCAGCAATTCGCCCAGATGAATACTCAGATCGCACGATTCCCCCGCGCAATAGACAACGAGAGGTTTGTGTTTGTCAAGGCTCGCGATTGCCGAGCCGTAGTATTCGACTTCGTCGAAGGGAATGTTGATAGCGCCGGGGATGTGTCCTTCTGCGTATTCAAACTCAGGCCTGGCATCAACGAAGACGGCCTGATCACGGTCGAAAAGTGTTTTTGCCTGCTGGAGGGTTATTGAAACGAGCTCGTGACCATCGGAAGGCGCCGGATCAGTCCCTTTGACCAGCGCCGAGTCGGGCAGTTGAGGAAGGTTCCTCCCCCGCGCCACAAACGGGATTCCCCATGGTGCAACGAGGTTCACTCCCACTCCGATGAGCGACGCTCCGGCGCAAATCAGGCATGCCTGGATCACAGCCTTCTTGACCACTCTGATTCTCCCGCTACACTGTTGGGATTGCATATTCACCGCATTATCATGGTAGCCGCTCCGGTGCGGTGTGTCAATCAACCGCACGCAATTCGTTGCCTTGGCGCCGTCACGGTACGGCATGTATCATCAAATTCCGTCAAACGCGTCGGGAGGAAGGGCGGATGAACGCGCAATCGGTACTGACAATCATTTTGACAGCAGGAGTGTTTCTTATGTCCGGGTGCAGGGAAATGGATGCCGAATTGAAACAGCATGTAGTGGCGCACTGGTCGTTCGCGGTGCCGGTCACCGAGAAACTTGCCGATCTCGCGGGAAAACACGACGCACTGGTGGAAGGTGTTCGTGCGAGCGAAGGGGGTGGTGCCTGGTATTTTCCGGGGGACACGGCCGCGCTCAGGGTGGCGAACACGCCGGAGCTGGACCTTGTGAACGGGTTTACCATGGAAGCCACCATCAGGCTGGAGCGCCTCGGAAATCCCCGGGTCGACATCGGTGTTCAAGGGATACTTGAGAAACACATAGGCAAAGGCGGGTGGTTGCTTATCGTACTGCGGGATGGCCGCGTCGGTTACTGGCTGGAAACAGAACAGGGTCGGACAGAAGGCGCCAGTACGATAGCTCTTACGCCGGGCACGTGGCACCACGTTGCGATGACATGGGACAAACAGAAAATCCGGTTGTACGTTGATGGAAAACCTGCCGGAGAACAGTCGTTCGCGGGGCCACTCGGGCGATGTCCGCAGGATCTCTACCTCGGGAATGATGACACGAAAAACTGGAGCTTCTGTGGCGACATCGCGGATATCCGCATCCTTGATATCGCCGTCGAACCACCGGCGTTCCACAGAGCCCGTTGAATGCCGAGTTCGAAGACGGAACCCGTGCCCGGATGGTGTTCTCGGTCCAGCCGGGGTTACCGGGTGGCTGCACCGAACGCGACAACCTTCACAATCATCGACACCGGGCGCGCCTATTTTCGCTACCCGTGCCCGTTCGGAATAAGAGAGCACTGACGCGTCCCGTTCCACCAGTTTTCGTCAAGAACCCGCCGATGCCTACCGAAAAACTTGACCCCAGTCTCCTGAGTGACGTGTTGCGCGCGGCGTTACGCCGGGGTGCCGATTTCGCTGACATATATGCAGAACAGGCCGCATACGCGAGTGTCGAAAGCGACGACAGGAAGATCAACTCCTCCTTTGTGCAGGACGGAGGTGTGGGCATTCGCGTGGTGAAAAACAATCGCACCTATTATGGGATCTCCGCTTCTGAAGAACCTGCAGACCTGATGGCACTGGCGCGCCAGGTGGCAGACGCCGTGGAGGCGGAGGCGGCGCGCGAAACGTCCGTCATCGTTGTTGAGGGCTCAACCAACTGGCCATCGTCCTTCTCTGTTCCTCCGGATATGCTCGATGTGCAGCAGAAACTGGCGATTGTCCGGTTAGGCGAGGAAGCGGCATGGAGTGGCGAGAAGCGAGTCAGGCAAGTCTCCATCGGCTACCGTGATTCCGTGCGCCGCGTTCAGCTTGCGTCCTCGGTGACAAGCACGGTGCTTGAAAAAGAACTGGGACTTACGGAGTTCTCCGCACGGGTCTTCGTCGGGGACGGAAACCAGCTTTTCGTGGGAACTGCCGGGCGGTCGATTTTCGGTGGCCCTGAGCATTTCCAGGGTATTGACAGTTTCGAATCAATCACGTTGCGGGCCCGCCGGAACGGGATCACCCAGCTCGAAGCCGACGACGCTCCCAGAGGTATGATGCCGGTTGTGTTTGCACCGGGGGACAACGGAGTGCTGTTTCACGAGGCGTGCGGACACGGGATGGAAGCT
>JAKPPK010000498.1 GCA_029547385.1 Candidatus Latescibacterota bacterium | reverse complement strand
GCATCGTCGAGGAGCGCATCATCCGCGTGCCCGTGGTGCAGGTGGTCTGGCGCACTCAGATCGTCACCGTGCGCAGTGATCCTCTGGCGCAGACTTTCAGCTTCACCCAGGAAAAGGTGATCTCCAGCGTAGGCCTGTACTTCACCGCCAAAGACTCGTCTATCCCGGTCACGGTGCAGATTCGCGGCGTCACCACGGGTCTGCCCAACGGCATGATTTTCGCGGAAAAGGTCCTGGCCCCTGGCGACGTGAGCCTGAACGCCGAGACCAAGGTCGTCTTCGCCAATCCCTTCTACGCCCAAGCCGGAACCAGCTATGCGGTGGTGCTGCTTACCAACAGCAGCAATTACCGCATGCGCGTCGCCACCCTGGGCCAGCTCGGACAGAACGGCGTGATCACCCGGCAGACCTATGTGGCCGGCGTGCTCCTGGAAAGCTCCAACGCCGAAACCTGGACTCCGCTCAACGGCTCCGATCTCACCATGAAAATCTATGGTTACGACTTCCAGTCCAGCGGAGAGGTTCGCTTCCAGCCCATCACCGGCGTGCAGTTCAGCGATCTGAACCTGGACGAGTACTCCTCCGCCCCTGAAGGCACCGGCATCGCTTGGGAGTATTCGACCGACGGCGGTGTCATCTGGGACGCCATCGTGCCGGCGGAGGAAGAGCGGCTCCCCAACCTGGCAAGTCAAGTGCTGGTCCGGGCGCTTTTTTCCAGCAACGCCGTCAATAACTCTCCGGCGTTGATTTACAAGGACGTGAACCTCATCGGGTATCTCAATAACACGACGGGGGCGTACCTGAACCGCGAGAACGAACTCACCCAGGGCGTTTCATCCACCAAGCTCTACACCCAGATGAACATCCCGAGCGGGACGACCATCAACTGGTTCGCCTCCAATAACGGCGGAGCGACCTGGGAACCGATGTCGATCCAGACGACGCGGGAGATCGACCAGGAGTGGACCGAGTACACGCTCACCAGAACCTTCTCCGATCCGAACGGAAACAAGGTCCGCTACAAGGCGGAGATGACCGGCAACAACCTGGTGTACCCGAGGATTCACACCCTCGGTGCGACGTTGAGCTGATCGGAGGGATGTCATGATCGTTCGAAGACAAGGCGGATTGACCGAGTTCATTCCGTCACCACAGGAAAAACGCGAGGGCATCCTGCGGGATCACACCCTCGATCTGCTCGCCAATCTCGACGCCCGCATGCGG
>JAKPPK010000497.1 GCA_029547385.1 Candidatus Latescibacterota bacterium | reverse complement strand
TATCGCGCAGGTGTTCCACAAGCGTCTCAAGACAGGCATGGGGCTGGAATCCGACCCGACGGTGAAGTACGCGATGGGTTCAGGACCGGTAAACCTGAGTCTTCGGGATATCCAGCTGGATTCCCCTTACAATACGTACCGTTATCGCGGCCTTCCGCCCGGACCGATCTGCAACCCCGGAAAAGCGGCTCTGGACGCCGCGCTGTATCCGGCAGACACCGACTTTCTCTATTTTGTTGCCAACTGGGATGGAACGCACGCATTTTCGAAGACGCTTGGAGAACACAACGCGGCAAAGGCCGTGAGCAAACGGCGCTACCGGGAATGGAAAGCAGCACGCGGTGCGGCCGGCACCTGACGCGGGTGTTCAGGGAAGCCGGTGGAGGTATCGAGTGGCAGGAGGATTCTGACGAGAGTCCCTTTGCCAAGTTCGCTTTGCAGCGACAGATGCCCGCTGTCGCCGTAGAGTGAGGTGATCCTCTCGCGGATGTTGCTCAGGCCGATTCCTTTCCGGATTGACTGCTCAAGTTGCCGCCCCGTCATTCCGACGCCGTCATCTTCCACCTCGATGGCAAGCGTTCCTGCTTCCGCGTGTGCGCGGATTGTGACAGTGCCGCCCTGTTCCCGCCCTCCTATGCCGTGTTTCACCGCGTTTTCCACGATGGGCTGCAGCAACATCATCGGTACGCGGGCGTTGACGACGTCCGGCGCGATCTCTTTCTGGAGACGCAGCCGGTCGGCTCCGAATCTGATGCGCTCGATGTTGAGGTAGTCCTCAACAAAATCGAGTTCCGCTTTCAGGGGGCAGAGGTTTTCCCGTGAGTAGAGCAGACGCCGCAGAATGGCAGAGAGCTTGATGATTACGATGCGGGCCTGGTCAGGATGGGTGCGAATGAGCGAATTGATGGTGCTCAACGTGTTGAACAGGAAATGAGGGTTGATCTGGTCGCGCAGCGCATCCAGCCGCGCTTCCGCAAGGAGGGCCTCCTGCCGGCGGAGCCGCGCTTCCATGCGCGGGGTGTTCCAGATTTTCAGTGACACTCCGACGGATGTGAGACACATCAGCACGATTATGTAGTAGGCAACCGGTTCGGTCGGGCTGTAGCTGAACAACCATCGGGGGTTTGTCCACCGCGCGCACTCGGTTCGGAATACCTCCGCTCCGGCGCCTACGAGGAGAACGACAAGGCGCGGGTCGAGCACGCGTTCCGTTCTCCACCGGCGCCATGTGGCAACCGTATCGCTGAACGGCACGGGGGAGAAGAACCAGACGCTGCCGGGGTCTTTCAACGATGCGCGCGTGATGCCAGCGCTGATACCGACGATGCTGCCGACGACGGGGGCCAGCAGCTCGCCGTGCCGCAGGGGAACGAGACCGCCGATGATTCCGGTCCACACCCCCGCCGCGGTACCCATGATGAAGCCGGAAAGCAGGGGAGCCACGACGAGCAGATCCGCACTGGTGTACCCGAGATTGATCCGCGTCCACGCACCTGCTGCCGAGATCACGCCGAGTACGAGCCCGAACTCCGTTCGTTCCCTGGTGCCGGGGTGTTCGTGCAGGAGCAGGGCAACGAACTTCCGGAAACGGAGAAGCAGGCTCGCGACCATGGCGACAATTGCGACATGGACGAGAAGCTTGGCGAAGAGGAGATTGTATTCCGCGAAAACGGCCTGAATCCAGTTCAGTACCTCGTTCACGGTCTTTTCTCCAGACGCTGGTGCCGGGTATAGGAGTTAGGAAGCAGGAGGCAGGGGATGTCCAGAGACCGGGCGGCCTCGTACCCGACAGCACTGTCTTCCAGAGCAAGGCACTCCTCCGGAAGGGCCTCGCAGGCTTCCAGCGCCGCGCGGTAACACGCCGGGTTGTCCCTGCTTTTTTCCCGTCCAGAAACCACCAGATCGAAAAGGTGGCCGAGTTTCGTTGCCTCAAGGACAGCGTGTACCTGATCTCCCCCGGCGGCGGTGACGAGAACCGTCTTGCCTCTGCCCGTTACGGCAATTCCCTCGCGGAACCGTTCTACCAGCGCCACAACCGGCGACAGTACGCGCGCCTGCAGAGCCTTTGCGTCGGAATACAGAACCCTCCGGTGCTGTTCCCGCAATTCCCAGAGTTCGTCCGCCGAAATGGCGAGGCAGTAGTGGCGGATCATCGCCCTGGCGATGTCGATTCCCGGCATACCGACATACCGGGAGTAAATCCTCGTCTGTTCCTCCGGGTCCAGATCGGTTCCCCTGGCATCCACGATTGCACGGCGAAGGGCTTCATCTTTGAGCCCCTCCGTATCCACAAGGGTGCCGTCCATATCGCACAACAGGTACACCGGGGCGACCGTCGTGTGCTCAATCACCGCTCTTCGCTCCTTTCGGCGTCAAGTCGCGGGGCAACTCCACGAAAACGCTTTCGGGAGGTGCGTGAACGGACTGGTGTCGAACCGGTACGGGAGCGGGTACCCGCGGAACTTCCATTGCGCGAAATCCAGCAACGCGGTCCAGTCTGCGATTCCATGCTGATGCCCGCCTTCACGGAAATGGATGCCGATGTTGTGCTCGACTCCGAGGAAGCGGAACACCTCCCGTGCCGCGAGGTATGTCTGCCACGTTCCTTCCGGGTTTGCCCAGAGGTCGCCGAGTCCTTCCGTGGAAAGCATGGCGCGGGGCGCGCACGCGGCTTTGAGGAAGTGCTGGTCAAACGGCATTTCCTGTTCTCTGCCTATCCACTGCCACAGGTCGGGTCCGAACCAGAACTCGAAGGGTCCGCGGATGATCGCCATGGTTTCCGATTTCGGGCCCTGCCAGCGGTAACATCCTGCGCCTCCACACCCGGAACCGTTGGGGGCCGTCAGAGCAACTCGTTCGTCGGTTGCGCCCGCAAGCAGCGCTGCTTTACCGCCCCTGGAATGCCCGGTCACCGCGATGGCATGCGTGTCCACGATGTCCAGGGTGGTGAGGAAGTCGATGCACCGGTGGTACCCCCACGCCCACGCGGCAAGAGCGCCGAACCGCGCGTCCGGGTAGATCGCGTACAACCCGGAATTTCGTTCCGGAAGCGCAATATCCGGCACCACCTCTACCCGGCTGAACTGCGCTGAGATGAATCCGCGCCGCATGATGGCGAGGAGGATCTCGTCCGTCAACGTGCGCCAGCACCCGTCTCCGTTGAGGATCACCGGAAACGGCCCCTTGCCCGGCGGGACGACGAGGTCAAGACGAATGTGAAATGCAGGGTGGTCTTC
>JAKPPK010000493.1 GCA_029547385.1 Candidatus Latescibacterota bacterium | reverse complement strand
AGCGGAGGCACCGCCAACGGATACTCTCAGGTTGACCTTGCGGGAGTGTCTCGACCGCGCAATGCAGGGGAACCTGGATATCCGGGAGGCCCAGTTGGAACGGGACCGCGCTCTGATCGACCAACTGGAAGCCAACCGCGCCTTCTGGTTACCCGTATTCGAAGCAAGAAGTTACCTGAGCGTCGTGAAGGACGCGAGGGGATACGTGACAGATCATCCGCTCACAACGTCGTGGGACAACTTCGGACCTTGCTTCGAGTTCCACCTGCAGGCGGCTCAGCCAATTTCGACTCTGGGTCGTGTCAATGCCTTGAAACGAGCAGCCCGGAACGGGATCGCGGCACGCGAGGCCGGTGTAGAAGTGCGCCGCGCATCGGTGGCCGCGGAGGTGTACCGCCTCTATTACGGTGTTCTCGTTGCTCGCGAGCTGCTTGAAATCCTCGACGATGTGAGCGAGAAAATCGCGCAGGCCAGGACCAGAGTCAGGGAAATGCTGGAGGAGGATTCCGACCGGGTTACGACAACCGATCTCATGCGGATCGATGTGTACACGTATGAACTGGAGCGCAAACACATTGAAGCGAACAAAAGCGTGGAACTGGCGCTCGGGGCACTGCGCCGCGCGCTCGGCATCCCTTATGATGCCCATTTTGATGTTGTTACCGATCGCTTGCGACCGATTCCGGAAACACTTCCTTCGCTGGACTCGCTACGCGCATATGCCTTCCAAAACCGGCCTGAACTCGCTCAGGTCAACGCGGCTGTGGAAGCCAGGCGGCAACAATTGATCGCGGCGCGCGCCGAACGTTACCCGACACCGTTCGTCGGCGTTGAGGTTGGTCTGCGCGCTGCCCCTGGGCGCGAGCTCCTGACCGAGAACCCGTTTGTCGGCGATGCGTACAACGGCCGGAGCGTCAAAGCGGCACTCGGTTTGCAGTATACGTTGGACAACCGCAGTAGAGAGGCGGGAATTCAGCGTGCCGAGGTCGAGTACCGCGAAATGCTGCGCAAACGAGAATGGGCGGAGGCAGGGATAGCCCTCGAAGTTCAGAAGGCCTACCTCGAAGCTGATGAAGCCCGCAGGAACAGTGAATTGGGCCGCAGATCGCTCAGAGCCGGAAGCTCGCTCATGATACAGACGCTGGAGCGGTATGACATGGGCGTCGCTTCAACGCGGGATCTGCTCGAAGCCTACGGGGCGTACGCGAAGTCTCAGGGCGATTACTACCAGACTCTTTACAGTCATTACCTCGCTCTTGGTGAAGTGTATCGAACGATTGGAAAACCTCTCTCGGAGATTACCAACGGAACGAATGGGGTTGGCCATTCGGAACTGGAGGGCGAGGGAGACGGAGACGATGCTCAGTTTGAGGAGCCCGTCGAACCCGAAAATTCCGGGGAGAACGGTGAACCTTACGAACCACAACCAGAAGAATGATGCCACAAACGATATGAGGTGTATCATGTGGAAAACGATGGCCCTGTTGGCCGCAGTAATACTCGGAATGGCGTACACCACTCAGGCGGCCGAACAAACCGCCTTGCAGGCTTTGAAGCAACGACAGCGTGCTATTGAGCAGGCCCAGGCGGCGCTTGCGAGGGCTCCACGAGATACGGCCCGGCAGGCAGCACTTCGCGACGCAATCACAGAAGCGTTCGATTTTGACAGGCTGGCACGCGAATCTGTTGGCCGGCACTGGAATGCGATGACCCCAGAGCAACAGAGAGATTACCTGACTGTGTTCCGGTCACTCGTGCAGCGCTCCACCGTTCGCAAGTTGCAGCGGTACAGGGCCGCCGGTACGACGTATTCAGCACCGACGGGGAATGCGCAGAATACCGTAATTACGACGATAGTCACCTCCACTTCGGGCGAGAAAGTGGCGATTCAGTACAAGATGCACAAGGTCAATGGCCGGTGGTGGGTGTGGGATACGACTATCGGATTGGATACAGAAATCTCGGACTATGATGTCAGCACCGCGGAGAACTATCGTTCTGCCTTCAACAGGATCATCCGGGATGAAGGCATTCCCGGGCTGATCGCGAAACTTCGGGAAAAGGAGCGCAAAGGCAGCGACCTGTAGGTCTTCGGAAGTACTTGTTTCCGGAAAAACGGGGGAGGCGGGAAATGCCTCCCCGTTTCATTTGGGGCCGGAACGTGGGATTCAGTCCTGCCCGATGTCGAACAGAGCCTCGGTGAACGCGTGCGGGTCGAAATCCTGGAGATCGTCAAGGGTTTCCCCCACCCCGACAAATTGAACAGGCAACCGCAATTCGTCGGAAATCGCGATCACTATCCCCCCATGGGCGCTGCTGTCGAGCTTGGTCAACGCAATTCCGGTTACTCCGATGGCTTCGTGGAATTGCCGGGCCTGAACAAGCGCGTTCTGACCCGTCGTGGCGTCCAGCACAAGAAGCACGTGATGCGGAAACGTGGGAGACAGTTTGCCGAGCACTCTTTTGATTTTCCGCAGCTCCTCCATCAGGTTGGATTTCGTGTGGAGCCTCCCGGCAGTGTCAATCAGCACCAGGTCCGTTGAGCGGTGTTGCGCGGCCGCAACTGCGTCATACGCCACACCGGCGGCGTCAGCGCCGTGCTGCTGCCGTACGATCTCCGCCCTGGCGCGTTGAGCCCAGACCAGCAGTTGCTCATCAGCCGCCGCCCGGAACGTGTCTGCTGCTCCGATGAGTACTCGCCTTCTCTGCTCTGCGTAACGGGCGGCAAGTTTCCCGATCGTCGTGGTTTTCCCCACTCCATTCACGCCCACCACGAGCACGACCGCGGGTTTTTCCTCAGGCAGTGCGAATGGCCTGTGTGCAGCGCGCAGTATCTCCTCTACCGTGGTGCGGACGGATCTCATTGCCCACGCGGGGTCGCACCCACTGCTCGCGGCATCCGTCTCCAGCCGCTTCAGGATTTTTGCGGCGGTCATCACGCCGACATCTGCCGTGATAAGGACCTCTTCGAGGGTTTCCAGAGTTTCGGCAGTGAGCGCTCCACCAAGGATCGAGCGGAGGCGCAGGGTGAGAGTACTTCTGGTACGGGAAAGCCCATGTCTCAGGCGAGACCAGATGGAGGAAATCATGCAGATACCGTCACTGGGGTTGTGTCGGAAGGGTGGATGACTCGTTTTTGGAGGCTGCTTCCTCGACCCTGTTGCGCCCTTTCCGCTTGGCCGCATAGAGGGCCTCGTCGGCCTGCTCGATCAATTCCTCGACTGTTTCCGCTCCACACCTTGGATACGAAGCGACTCCAAAACTCGCCGTGACTCGAAGGGGTCCAGCTTCCGACTCGATGACGGATTCCTGCAGAGTCTCCCGGATACGTTCCGCAACGATGCGGGCATTTTCCATGGTCGTGTCAGGTGCAATGACGACGAACTCTTCTCCCCCGTACCGTGCCACCATATCCGTTGCGCGGCGAGCAACATTCAACAGGACCGTTGCGACCATTTTGAGGACTTTGTCGCCCAGCTGATGCCCGTACGTGTCGTTGAATTTCTTGAAGTGATCCACATCGAGCATGATAACCGACAAATCGCCACCGGGTCTCTTGTTCAGGAACAGGCGTCGGCTCCGCTCGAACTCGCGAACGATTCCTTCGCGGAACACGCGTCGGTTCAGCAGGCCCGTCAGAGGATCCGTTGTTGCAAGGATCTTCGTGTGTTCGTGCAGAAATGCGTTCTCGATCACTACCTCTGCGCGGCTCGCGATAATGGGAACCAGAACATCGGCACGCGGATCCAAAGATCGGCGCCCTGTTGCAAACGCACCGATTGCCCCGACCAGTACGTCCTGGACCACGATCGGGTACACGCTCGCTTCCCGTGTCGAGCCGAGGGCGTCTTCCTCGAGTCCGGACCAGAGAACATCGTCCAAGTGCAGCGAATTTCCGCCCCATGAGTCCCATTTCGAGGTCATGCGTTCGAACACCGCCTGTCGACTTGCGAGCGGAGAGTCCTCCTTGACGTTCACCACGATGGAAACCACTCTGTCACGTATCATGAGGAACGCTGTCATGTCGGCTTCGGCGATGGAGAGCGCGCTTCTCAGGACGGACTCGACGACGAGATGGTAATCCAGGATTGAGACAAGTTCCCGATCGAATTGAAACAGTTTTTCCGCAATCTCAAGTCCGCGCACAAGATCTGGCCGTCGCTCCGGATCGGAAACGGGTTCCTGAAGGCTCCGAAAAAAAGACCGTGTATGAAGCGCCGTTGCAACGCGATTGAGCAACGCAGCCAGTCTGACCGGTCGAAGGAGATACGAACTTGCGCCCTGCGATATGGCTCGTACCGCAGCTTCACCCGCGCCGATATCCATCAGGGCAATGACCTGAACTCGGAAGTCAACTGCTTTGATCCTGGCGACGAGGTCCAGACCCGTTTCGCCTGCCATGAGAGCATCCAGCACCACGATGTCATAGGGCCGGTTCTGGAGTTCGGTAATTGCTTCAGGAGCCGAAGTAACGACGTGAACGGTGTGGTGCGCCGATGTGAGGAAATCAGAGAGGGTCTCGCATGTCGCCTGGTCGTCTCCCACAATCAGGACGGCGCCTCGCTCTGACATGGACGGCTCCATAAACGCCCTTCGGGCAATTCTGATTCAATCCCGTCTGCCGGTGCGCGGTGCGGCCGACAGCCTCACGGTTTGCTCTGTGGACGGCGTATCCCTGATGCGGGGGCACCCCATGGCTTCGTCATCTGGCGGACAGCAGAGAGTACTATGCGATGCCGTGGGCTAAACTGAAAGTAATGTGTTTGTTAGAGATAATCAAGAAGCTCTCTGGAGCCATGCCGCGAAATCGGCCAGCGTGTCGTCTTCCGGGCCTGATCGGCAGATCGTTTTGTCACTGGTGGGAAATCGGGGAGCAGGCTAAGCTTGCACGGGGAAACCGCGGCGAGTACGTTGTTAGACGCGCGATCATACGGTCGCTGGTTCTGTTTCTGAGGTGGTCTGCCATGCCAGTTTCTTCCATGAAATCGTTGCCGTTGAGGACGTACCTCCGCGCTGCCTCGGCAATTGGCGAAAACATTCGGAAAAAGGAAGCAATCAACCCTCTGTACGCTTCATACAAGGTGACGAATCGTTGCAATTTCCGGTGCAAGTTCTGCAATGTGTGGTTTGAGAAGACGCCGGTGCTCGAGACGGAACTGGTGTACCGAGTACTTGATAACCTGGAACGTGCCGGAGTATTTCTGCTTTCACTCGAGGGTGGTGAACCCCTTCTGCGAAACGACATCGGCGATATCCTCAAGTACGCGGGAGCAAAGGATTACTACATTCTCTTCACCACCAGCGACCGTTCCCTCATTGAACAGCCGATGGTCGAATACTGCCGGAACATTGATTTCCTCCACATCAGCATCGATGAAGGTCATGATAATCTGGACATGTTCTCACTGCTGCCGGAAGCGGTCCGTTGGGGCAGTATTGTGTGCGTGCAGGTGGTTGTGATGAAAGAGAACCTGCCGGCATTGGAGGACAAGGTTGCCAGATGCAGAGACGCCGGAGCCAAATGTGTCATTATGCCGGCCGTGGAGTTGAACCGAACCCGAAACCACTTCCCTGACCTGGATGCGTTTCAGCGCGAGTGTCTCAGGCTCAAACGAAAGTACCCGCGGACGATCATCTCGCCGGACCCGTACTTCGCCGCCCTTCGCGAGCCACACGGGTGTTCAACCGGATCGATAATCGTCGACTGCGACGGAGGGCTGTTCTATCCGTGCAGAACGTTGGAATCGAAGCCGGTCAACCTCCTCGATGTTGAACTTCGGGACTGGCTGCACGGCGAAGAGGCGAAGGCGTTTCGCCGGCAGATGGCCACGTGCGACCGGCGGTGCGGCTGGTACCAGTACTACGCGGTGAGCGCGTTCACTTCGCCCGTCCACGTGTGGACGTCCATTTCCCCGTATTTCTGGAACGTACTGGCGCCGCGCAAGAAACAGAATCACAATGGGAGAAAGTGAAGTGTCGGGTCAAAGGGGTCAGCCCGGGCTCCGTCTCTCTCCCTGGATTTGAGGTCACGTGCTGGCAATCAGTATCATCGCCTTCGTTCTCGCTCTGGGCTACGTGGTAAGCGCAGGGATTCTCGCCGGGGCCCTGCGCGGGAACCGACGGGTGAGGGTGCCCGCTTCCGCGGCGAATACGTCGGTGACCGTAGTGATTGCTGCACGTGACGAAGAGGAGGCGCTGAGCGTATGCCTGGAAAGTCTCAGCAGGCAGGATTACCCGCCGGACGCGTGGAATCTGGTCGTCGTTGATGATCGGTCGCAGGACGGCACTGGCCAGGTGGTTCGTCGGGCTCGAGATGAAAACGACAGTATCCATGCGCTTCGCGTGGATGAGTGCGATCCTGCATACGGAGGGAAACAGAACGCACTTGCGGCTGGAATCGAGCACATGGCGGGAATGGGCATACTCGGAGACATCATCCTGTTCACGGATGCGGATTGTGTAGTGCCTTCTTCGTGGATCGCCGACTTGGTGGCAGCCTTTTCCAGCCCCCGCGTGGGCATGGTGGCAGGTTGGACGACGATTCCCACGACCCGGTCGATCTCGTCCTTGCTGGAAAAGTGCGAACTTGCGTATCTCCTCAGCGTTGCATTCGGAATGATCGCGCTCGGGCGTCCCGTATCGGCGATAGGCAACAATCTGGGGATAAGGCGCAAGACGTACGAGGACGTAGGGGGATACCGGAATCTCGGCTACACGATCACGGAGGACTGTGCGCTCGTTCAACGCGTCGCTGCGACAACGTGGAACATAACTACCGCCCGGGATGCTGCCGCCGTGCTTACTCGCCCGTGCTCGTCAATCAGAGATTTCGTGCGGCAGAGAATTCGCTGGGCGGCCGGCGTACGTCACCTTCAGGTCGGGCAAATGCTTTTGCCTGCGTTTGCATTTGTTCACCGGTCGTGGATTGCCCTCACTTCGGCGATGGCATGGTGTGGAGTGCTTGACTGGCGCATCCCTGCTATGGTGTGGTGCTCGAGTTTCCTCGCGGACGCAGCCCTCATCGGTGCCC
>JAKPPK010000486.1 GCA_029547385.1 Candidatus Latescibacterota bacterium | reverse complement strand
CAGCGACAGTTCACTGATGGTGGTGGCGACGCGGTCGCAGTACACCAGCAACTCCTCGAACGTTGCGTACCGCGTTTTGACAAAGTCCATCCGGCACCCTTCAATGAGCCGCCTGAACGATTCGAGGGGAATGGGAAAACGAGCTGCCGCATCTGCCAGTGCCACCAGGATCGGGTGATCGGTAACTCCCTGATAACACCGTTCCAGCGCTTTTTCCCACGCGTCCAGCAGGGCTTCGGGGTTCTCGTGTCCGGTGTACTCGTCGGCAATGTCGTCAGCAAACCTGCAGAACGCGTACACGGCGTACACCGCGTCGCGTTTGCGTTTCGGAAGGCAGCGGAAACCAACGGAGAAGTTGGCTCCGTACAGGTGCGTGATTTTCCGACAATAGCGGTAACACCCGGCCAGATCCTCCAAACGGGGAATCGAAAATGATGGAGCCATGGTCAGGTGTTACCCTTTTTGCAATCTGCACCAGACGCACTGCGCGCCATGAATACAATCGGGCTGCTTTTTCCACACCGCCCGGGCAAGCACCGCCAGGGCGCGTTTGGCGGCGTTGGGTTTGTAGAGTGCCTGCCCCACCTCACGGAAGTCCGAACAAGAAGCTTTGGAAAGGAACCAGCGGTACGCGAGATGCCCGCCGGTTTCGTAGAGAAAACGGTTCGCCAGCCCCATTTCGAAACGCTGCCCGAAATGCTCCTCCCACGCCGGCCCGAAAGCCCGTCCTGAAAGCACACACTGTGCGGCCAGAACACCAGATTGCAGGGCAAGCCTGATCCCGAACCCGAAAAGATGGTCTGCAAACCCTCCCGCTTCACCCACGTGCAACGGGCGCATGTTAGTACGTTCAGGATCGGGGAGAAAAAGATCGAGTGATCCGGACAATGTGGGATGTTCGATTCGGGGTACACCTGCGCGCTCCCGAAAAAAACGCACCGTCTTGTGAAACGCCTCCTGTGCGCGCTCCCGGTGTCTGACGACTGCCGCGCCAACGACGGTATATCCTTCGGCCACAAGTAGATATCCGAATCCCCCCGGACAAATCCGGTTGTCAAACACCGCGTGGAACCCGTCCGGAAGTTCGGTTCTCCCGAACCATTCGCGGGCCACACCCTGCGCGGCTGCTCCCCCCGTGGCAACGATATCGACCTCTTCAGGACGCGCCCTCGTGTGGAACCTGAACTGAACCCCCGCTTCCTCGGCGGCCCGTTTCAAGGCGCCATCCAGTGCGGTCGGATCGGGCCCCCGGTGAAGCAGGTACCCGAACGGTTCGGAGCTCCGTCCGCTCACGCATTTCCCTGATGGGCCAAACAGTTGCGCCGATCGCTGCGGCCAGAGCGACACGGGAACCGAACCCAGCAGGCTGCAGAGCTCGGTCCGTGCGTCCTCCAAATCCGGGTAGTTGGTAAGCAACTGGAGATTTCCCCGGAAATGGCCGCCTACGTCACCGCGCAACTCGCGTACTTCCACGCTCAACCCTGCACGGGCAAGCGTTATCGCCGATGCAAGGCCAGCGGGACCGGCCCCTGCGATGACAACGTGTTCCTGGTTCTCCATTGCTATCCCGGATGACACCACCGACGAACACAGGAGACATCGAAATCAGATTCCGCCTGCAGGATTCATTTTTCCCCGAGATTCCCGTCCGCACTCTCAAACGGTCCAGAGGTGACCCGCGGGTTGTGAACCCTTTCGCCGCTTCTTCGAATGATTCTAGGCCGATCAGCGCGCGCAACGCAAGACACGCGCGACGCGACCAGACCAAGAAATCAGCCGGCGTCTTCCCTCGGAACGCAAATGCACGCGTGGCCGTCGTTCAAGCGGTGAAGATGCTTCAGAGTTTCTGCGCGATGAGCATTCATTTTGCGGAGACGGAAATACGCAGACCTCGCCATCGGAGGGTTGAACAGGGGCCGCAACGGTGTGCGGCGGGTGAACATCACAAATCGCAGAACGTCACGCGCCCGCGTGCAACTGCTCCACCGCCTTCTTCAACGTGCTTGCGGAGGAATGAAGCGCAACCAGTTCACACTCCGAAAGGACGCTCTCCACAACCCGCTCGATGCCACGCGCAGATAGAATGCAAGGCACCCCGATACACACATCGTTCAGGCCGAATTCACCCTGGAGCAGGGCGGAAACGGTCAACACAGTCCGCTGGTTCCGAAGAATTGCGCCCGCAATCCGGACGAGGGCCAACCCCACCGCGAACCACGTAGCCCCCTTGTATCCGATAATGTGGTACGCGGAGTCCCTCACCTGCCGTGCAATTGCTTCACGCTCGGCAAGGTTGTCGGCGCATCCCTTACAGATGGGGCAGTATGCGTCCATCTGCATGCCGGCGATGTGAGTGAGAGACCATGCAACAAATTCGGTGTCGCCGTGTTCGCCAAGAACAAACCCGTGAACGTTGTGGACGTCCACTCCACAATGGGCACTCAGCAGATGCTCAAGCCGCGCACTGTCGAGAACCGTCCCGGAGCCGATAACCCTTGAGCGGTCCCACCCCGAGGTTTCGATTGCGACATACGTCATCACGTCAACAGGATTCGTCACAACGAGGATCACTGCCGGGGAAGCCTGCTCAATGATGTCGGTCATCACGCCTTTGATGACGGCAGCATTCTTCTGGAGCAGTTGCAGGCGTGTTTCTCCCGGGCGCTGGGCCGCCCCCGCCGTGATCACGATCAGACTCGCGGAGGCGTAATCAGAAGCGTTACCCTCGCGAATGGAAACCGTGGGGAAAAAGGGTTGGCCGTGGGCCAGATCCAGCACCTGACCGCGCACAAGATCCTCGTTTCTGTCAATCAAAACGATTTCATCGGCGAGCCCGCTCTGGGCCAGAGCGTACGCAAACGTCGCCCCGACCGCTCCCGCACCCACCACAACGACCTTTCGACGGTTTCCTGAGGTATCCTGCATCCGTGTCTTCCTCAATCTGGCGTTACCTTCACGAGTCCAGGAAAATCGGCGAGCGGCAAATTCGCTTTACTCGCCCAGCTCACGGGAACGTCGCGCCGCAGCCTCGACAGCCTGCATGAGGGCGTTTCGAATGCCCGCGGCTTCCATGGCGTGGAGCCCGGCGATCGTCGTTCCACCCGGCGATGTTACTCTGTCCCGCAGCACGGCCGGATGCTCTTCCGTCTCCAACACCATCCGTGCGGCGCCGAGCACGGTCTGCGCAGCCAGCTCAAGCGCGAGCGGCTTTGGCAGCCCGACCTTCACGCCACCGTCGGCCAGCGCCTCGATAACCGTATACACATATCCGGGGCCGCTGCCAGACAGCCCTGTTACCGCATCCAATTGTTTCTCGTCAACTCGGACTACCCGCCCGACTGCCGCCAGTATCCGTTCCGCGCGGTTCATGTCGGCGTCTGTTGCGTGCGCACCACGGCTTATCGCCGCCATCCCCTCGCCAATCAGCGCAGGGGTGTTCGGCATCGCTCGAACGACATGAACGGGGTTTGCCGCCTCATCGTCGCCAGAGAGCCATCGCTCCAGCTTGCCGGTCGGTACGCCGGCCATTATGGAGAGAACCGTCTGCGTCGGCATGAGTTTGCCGGCCACCGGCTCGAGCGCCTCCGCAGCCACCTGAGGCTTGAGGGCGATCACGACCACATCCGCGTTTTTTGCGGCCTCGGTGTTGTCGTTCGTCGTCCTGACGCCACTCTCTGCGTGCAAACGTTCCCGCGCCGACGCGATGACGTCAGAAACCGTGATCTCGCTCGCATCCGCGACACCGGCGTGGAGTATTCCTTTGACCAGCGCCGTACCCATCTGGCCGCCACCGATAATTCCAATCCGGAGAGTCGTGTCCATGTCAGCGCTCCTGTCTTTTCCGCGAACTGGTTGTTTTCATTCCAATGGTACCACGGTTGGGCGCCGAACAGACAGGGGGAACGCGAAACACGCCGGCCCTTCTGTGGCATTTTCATTCAATCTTAACACTCCTTGGACAGATTATGAACTCGTGGTATACATCGTACAACAAGAGCTGAGGGTTATGCGATGCCGGGACAACACGTTGCCATTATCGAAGACGAAGACGACATCCTGGAACTCATTTCGTACAACCTGCGCAAAGAAGGCTACCGTGTAACCACCGCCACAAGCGGGGAAGCGGGTTTGCTGGCGGTCAGGAACACTCTTCCAGACCTTGTGCTGCTCGATCTGATGTTACCTGGCGTCGACGGATTCGAAGTGTGCAGGTCGTTGAAAAAATCGGCCGAAACCTCGCACATACCGATCATCATGCTGACGGCAAAAGGGGAAGAGACTGACGTAGTGGCCGGCCTTGAGCTGGGAGCGGACGATTACATTACCAAACCGTTCAGCCCGCGTGTCCTGCTCGCGCGCGTCCGGGCCATTCTGCGCCGCAAACCCAAAACGGAGGACGAGGGCTCGTCCCCGATCGTCGTTCACGATGTGGCCATTCATCCGGGCCGCCATGAGGTAACCGTTGGCGGTGTTCATGTTGCGCTTACACACACCGAATTCAACCTGCTCCACCTGCTCGCAAGTCGGCCCGGGTGGGTTTTCACGCGCTATCAGATCGTCGAGGCCATTCGGGGAGACAATTCTCCGGTTACAGACCGCTCCGTGGACGTTCACGTCGTCGGCTTGAGGAAGAAACTCGGGCAAGCCGCACGTTATATCGAAACGGTGCGGGGAATGGGTTACCGCTTCAAAGGTTGAACGCATGCGCCGCGTGACGTTTGCATGGCACCTTGTGCCCGTGGTCGTTCTCATCGTGTGGGGCGCGTCGCTCCTCTCCGCGATGTATGCCGCCCGCGCCATCCGCACGTTCCACGCCGGGCAAACGGGTGCCGAGCTCGCCGCGCAGGCAAAATTGGTCAGACAGGTGATTACCCCGTTTCTCGTCCAGGCGAATCCTGCTTCAGTCGATAGCATCTGCAAGGTTTTTGGGGTTGCCTCTTCTTCTCGAATCACGGTGGTAAGCAAGTCCGGCATAGTTCTGGGAGAAACCGGTCCGATCGCGGCACGGCTTGATAACCACGCCGACCGGCCGGAAATCATCGCAGCATTTTCCGGAAGGACTGGCTCTGCGGTACGATTCAGCCACACTACACGCCGGACGATGATGTACACGGCGATTCCGGTGTTTCAGGGTGGTGAACCGGTGGCTGCGGTTCGCGTGGCCAAGCCCATTGACAGCATCGAATTTCTGGTTGTTCACCTCCAGTGGCGTTTCTTTCTCGCAGGTGCCGTGGTGGCCCTCGTAGCCACTGTCGCCGTTCTGATAGCCATCCGAAGGGCAACCGATCCGCTGGAGACGATGCGGCGGGTCGCCCACGCGTATTCGCGGGGGGATTTTCGCGAAAGCCTTCCAACATCACGCGTGTCTGAGGTTGACGACCTTGCCCAATCGCTCAACGCGATGGCCAGACAACTCGATGAGCGGATACGCTCGCTGGTTCGTCAGCGGAATGAGCAGGAGGCCGTTCTTTCCAGCATGGTCGAAGGCGTCATCGCGGTAGACTCGGAAGAGCGCGTGATCAACCTGAACCTTGCGGCGGCAAGGCTCGTGGGAGCAGACATTGCGCGATCGCATGGACGATTGATCCAGGAAGTGGTGCGGAACACTGAGCTTCAGCAGATAATTCGAAGAGCCCTCGACAGCCACGAACCGGTTGAGGGGGAAATCGCCATCCGGTCGGAACCGCGGGTCTTCCTCCAGGCGCACGGAACCGTACTTCGCGACGGGACAGGTGAATGTATCGGTGCTCTCGTCGTTCTGAACGACATCACCCGCCTGCGCACACTCGAGAATATGCGAAAAGAGTTCGTAGCCAACGTTTCACACGAACTGAAGACCCCTATCACCTCCATCAAGGCCTCGGTTGAAACGCTTCTCGATGGCGCGATGGAAAACCGGGAGATGGCGAGAAGGTTCCTCGACATCGTGGTGCGGCATGCCGACAGGCTGAATGCGATAGTAGACGACCTGTTGAGTCTCTCTCGAATCGAACAGGAAGCGGAGAACCGGCAGATAGAGTTGGATGCCCTCGATGTGGAGCCGGTATTGCAGGCCGCGGTCCAGTCATGCCTCGTAACTGCAGATGAACGTGGAATAAACATCCAGGTCTCATGTGCAAATGATCTCAAAGCAAGAATGAACGCTCCCCTGATCGAACAGGCCGTGGTGAACCTGATCGATAACGCGACGAAATACAGCGACCCTGGCGGGGTCGTGCACGTCGTGGCGGAACAGAAGGGCACAGAAGTCAGGATCGATGTCCGGGATACCGGGTGCGGAATTGCGCCTGAACACCTGCAGAGAGTCTTCGAGCGATTTTACCGGGTGGACAAAGCGAGAAGTCGGAACGCCGGAGGAACAGGATTGGGACTTTCGATCGTCAAACATATCGTACAGGCTCACGGTGGTCGAGTAACGGTGGAAAGCGCATTGGGAAAAGGCAGTACGTTCTCCCTGTTTCTTCCCGCTGCATAGACTGAAAGAGGCTGGCAACACCCCTCAAAGCACCACCATGGCCTTGATTGCCACCCGGCGAGTCCACGTTTCTGCGCTCGGATCACCCACGATCAGAAACAGATCGAATCCATTCCGCACAAGCTGGCGGTAGCTGCAGTAGCCGTTGAAACGGCTCTTCCATGCGTTGCCGGAGCCGTCGTCGTTGTACGTGAGTCTGCCCGAAATGCTTCGTTCAGCAGTCAGGTCATACTGCACGGTCGTCACCACCTGGTAACGGTCTTCCACACCTCCGGTCGGTCGTAATGCGTGTCCCGCAGGGAAATCTCTTCTGCGAAACTGGAGGCGCGCGCTCGCGGTGACGCGATCCCACGAGTGGATACCCTGATCGAGGGTCACAAGCAGGTAGTCAGCCCCCTGAAGCCATCCCCACCGGGCCGAAATCCCTCCCTTCTGGTAGGTCTGGTCCTGCTTCCACCCAAACTCATGGAGAAACGTCCAATCGCGGTACGGCGGGCGTTCTTCAACCCGGAACTCCGTGGATAACTCCGTTCCTCCCCGTGCTTTCGTCCACGATTCGACGGTATAGCGCTGGAGATAGAGGTTGCCGTTGCTGCGGACGGACCGGTGAACGAACCCGGATACGTTCCACTCGCGGAACCACTGCCGGTCGGCCGTGCGCTCGTAGCCCAGCTCGATGGAAGCGTCGCGCTGGTCGAAATCCATCGGGTCGAGCAGCCCGTCAACCGGCGTCATTCCGTTGCCCAGGTGGCGGGCCTTCACCACCAGCGACGGCCCACTTGCGGTCGGAATAATCTGGTAATCCCCTTCCAGGTTGAATCCGTCCGCGCTGTCCCCATCACTCTGGGCAAAACCTGTCTGCAGGCGCATGTATTCGGTCAAGCTCCCGATCATGCGAGATTTCTTCACCAGCGAGACAAAAAGCAAATTGTCTTCGACCATTGGCACGCCGGAGCGCACCGGCGTATTCGGAGGTGCATGGCGCCATACCACGTTGTTCTCGAATTCCAACCTCGGAACAGGCTGCCAGTACCACCGGGCGGCGGAATGGAGGACCTCCTCGCGGTCGTACACTGTCAGTACGCCGATGCGGTGGTTGCGGATTTGCCCGAAATACTTCCCACCGCCGTACACCTCTCCGATGCGTTGACCGTACATCATCCACGCATCTGGCAGGAACCGGTATCCCTCAACGAAAAAGGGGCGGCTGTCAGCGCGTTGCTTTTCGCTGTACGAGAAGTCCAGCCCGAGAACGTCGTTTTCCACATTTCGAAAATCGGGATACACACACCCGATAAACGTCTGACCGGAGGGGAAGGTCTTCTTAACGTCCAACCCTACGTACCCATCAAAACGCCCGTCACGCGCCTGAGCAACGCCGTACGGCATCACCAGTGGGAAAGCCCGGCCCGTCGAGCCCACGTCGAGGTTCTCCCAGTGCGCGATTCGCGTTCGATCCCATGCGAATCCCATGTTCGGCCAGCGGCTTTCTTCCTGCAGGCGGGGCACCCACCTCCGGATCGAAACGCCCACCGTGTTTTTCCCCGAAGGGAGTCCGAGCATGCTGTACGGCACGGAAACCTCCACGGTCCAGCCAGCGGAGTCGATGCGAGCGGCCGCGGTCCAGTCCCCGCGCCATTCGATCTTTGTCGCTGCGCCATCCGGAATGAAATCGGCCTGCGTTCCGCGAGGGGTAACTGTGAACGCGTACGCGCCATTACTTCGCCGGAGGTTTTCCGCGTCGATTTCGAACGAGATGAAATCGTCGCTCAGCGAAGGCACCGCATTCCCTTTGTAGGCCAGTTGCAGCCGCTTTCGCTCTTCCATGCGCAGCTTGTCGGGATTCCTGTCAAGGCACCGCGCGAAGAAATAGAGGCCGCGGTCATCAGAGGCCATCCACACTACAGTGGATTCGGTCGGAGCCCGGTTCCAGTCGTGGCAGTGGAAGTCATCGACACGAATCGCGCCCGACCATTCCGCCGGGGTCCAGATGCCGTCAATTCGGGGAGGTACCGCCAGGCGGCCCGGTGGAATGCGCAACGCATTGGCGGGGGCACCCGCTGCGGGAATCAGCTCCCCGGCAAGCGAACGCGATGACGCCAGAAGGAGTACAAGGAGGACGAAGCCGGAAATGGAACGGAACACTACGCAGGAGAAATGCCCTGTCAAAAATGTCACCCTCACCTCGATTGCGGGCGTCTCGAAACCCCGGCATCGTCCTTCGCGACGCCGAAGCCCTGCCCGGATTTGTCAGGCTGCCATGCCGTTTGTAAAAATTCGGACCCGTCGTCGGGACGCCCCAACCCGTCTCGCACCGCGAGGGCCCGTTGAGGTGATTTTGAAAACCGGTTGTCCATTCGTTTCTACGTGTCGGTGTTCGCGATCCTCGCTGTGGTTCACGCTCTCTACCGCGAAGCGAGGCACACCACGCCGCGTCGTCCCCGCGTGCTTCCACACCTCACCGCATCGTAAATTCAGACCGATCCCTTTGGATATCCCTTGACTTCTTCAGGGAACTCCCGATGACGTTCAGCCGGAATCCCGCCTTCATTGCGGCAATTATCCTGCTCGCCCTGCAGGGATGTGAAAGGACACGGGTCACACCACCCGTTGAGATGCGGAACCTGCGCGTGACTCCCACGAAAATCGGCCTCGACATAACTTTCGAGTTGACCGACTCCAGGGGTCAACCAACGATCATGATGTTCGGGAACGGTGTCGTGCGGATTGACGATTCGCCGGACAGCGTCCAGAAAGAGGTCTTCCCCGGGCATCCGGCGGGGAGCTCAGTCCTCGATTCGACGTGGCTGTTGTACAACGCACGCCTTTTTGTAACGCGCGAGCATTTTGTGATCCAGCGAGGCGGGGATTCGACACGCGGGCAAGACAAATACCTCTGCGCGCTGGGAGTGTACCCCTATTCCCATTTCCTGAGGAAGCCGAGGCGCCCCACGGGCAACGTGCGGGTAGCGCTGGTGGGAATGGATGGCAGACGCGTTCTTCTGGGGCACGCACCCGTTATCTGGCCATCTGAAGCATTCAGCGCGACATCAGGAACCGGCGACCAGAGCCGCTTCGGCAATCGTTGACCAGACCTGCGCTTCCGGGCCCCCTGCACCTCACGCCGGCACGATCTTGCCGAGTACCCGACGCCCCCTCGCTCCAGTCGCGCCCGGTACATTGGACGGTTCGCCGCAGATCGTCTCGTTGGCGAGTACCGCGAACGCGATGGCTTCCTTCCCGTCCACCGGCAAACCCAGAACCGACGAGTCCCCCACCGGTACCGGGGCGAGCAGCTCGGTTATCCGCCGCCTCAACACCGGGTTCCTTGCCCCTCCTCCCGAAAGGTACACGGACGACAGCGGACCGTGGGGAAGCACGAACCTCGCGTACGCATCCGCAATGGACCGGGCCACGAATTCAGTAAGGGTGCTCACCAGCACAGCGTCCGGACGCACCCCCCTGCGCTCGACCACGCCACGCACGAACTGCCTGCCCCACTGCTCCCTCCCGGTACTTTTCGGGGGCGGTTGCCGGAAATAGTCGTCGTCCAACAGATCCCGAACCAGACCTTCATCCGGGCGCGCACTCGCGGCGATTCTTCCATCCTCGTCATACGTCCTCGATCCACGGGTCATCAAAGTCACCGCCCCGTCAATCACCATGTTCCCCGGCCCCGTGTCAAACGCGCGGACATCCTCCAGCCGCGGCGTCACCACAGTGAGATTTGCGATTCCCCCGATGTTCTGAAGGGCAATCGCCTCCTCGTTCCGCCGGCACAGCACCCAATCCGCATATGGAACAAGCGGCGCTCCCTCGCCTCCGGTGGCGATATCCCGCGGTCGGAAGTCTCCTATCGTGGTGATACCCGTGCGCTCTGCGATTACGGCCGGCTCACCAATTTGAAGAGAGGAGGCCGTGCGCCCCTCTCCTCGTGGCACGTGGTACACCGTCTGCCCGTGAGAGCCTATCAGATGGACATCCGCCGGCGCAAATCCGGCAGATCGGATCACGTTGAGTGCTGCCTCGGCGAAAAGCTCCCCGAGCGCAAAGTTCATCTGGCACAGTTCACGCACGTGGCCGTCAAAAAGAGCATGAATCTGCTCCTGCACCTCGTGCGGAAACGAAAAGGTCTCTGCCGCACGCACCCTCTCCAGACGCAGAGCCGTACCATGCCCGCTGATTTCCACCAGCGCCGCATCTATCCCGTCCACGGAAGTCCCTGACATCAGGCCGACAATGCGTCGCACCTGCAGCCTGCTGATTTCCTCTGGCGACACTGCAGGCACCTTTCACAGAGGGTGATCGAGTTCCGAAAGTGCGAGAAACAACGCATTCCATTCACTCAGGCGCGCCGGAATGTCTTGCGCCGTCCACGGGGTCGTCACGAGCCGCTGAAGGGTTCGGCGCCCATCTCGCGGCGCGATGGGCAAGGGGAGCACTGCCGCCTCCACCCATCGCGGAAACGCGTGGACACGACCGTTCAACCCCGCCCAGGCGCGAATCAGATACTCCAGCCCCGGCCCGAGAGTCCGCACCATAGCTTCTGCAGCAGACCCGGCGGACTTCACAGTTGCCTCATCCCATTCCCGCAACGCACTCAGCGAGACGGTGGCGATTTCCCGCGCACGTTGTGCGAGCAGATCGGAACGGCGGACAAGGCCGGTGGCTATCCCTTGGGGATCCAGAATGATCTGGTTGGTCTGAAGCAATTCAAGAGCCTCAATCGCTCCACCCGGAATGAATGGCCCCTGCAGCGCCACTTCGAGCGACCGGATCGTATGGAACCGAAGGTCCACACGCCGCCCTGCGATCACCATCTGATCCGCATGGATAACGTCGTCCCCCGGGTATTGCCGGACTATCCCGCGATCCGCCAGTGGCGCGAATGCCCGAAGCCTGCTGCGAGGATCCGGGATCTCGTGTGCGAGCAGCCGCACATCCAGGTCCGATGCGCGGTCGGCGCACCCGCGCGCGTACGAATCCGCTACGAGAACCGCCACCGCCCCCAGCGGCTTCGCGCGGACAAAAAACGCCTCTGCTGATGCATCCACCTCGCGTGGCGTTAACGGGAGGCCTCGAACCGCGCCTTCGGCGAATCGTAGTGACGTTGCGGCAGTCCCGAGGGCGGTCAGTGACTCCACGGCCTCGTTCACAAGCTCTTCCGCCAGAGTTGCCGAACGTTCCCTGTCTGCAAGCGATACCATCGTCTGCACGCGTTCCGCGAAGCCGTCCCTCACCAACACCGAGGACTCCCGGGAAGACCCGGTTGGTGAGGTTTCCGATTCGCCCGCCGTCTGCATGAGCTGGAGCCCGAGAAGCGCAATCGCGTGGGCGAAACGAACGGAATCCCCTCGTCTCAGAAGCACGCGCGGCGGGGCTTCGCTCCAGTTGGCAAGTGAGAGAGCCAGTCGCCTCAAAGCCTGAGAATTCGTCACAGTAGGGGGCATCGCGAATACACGTTCTTCTGGCGCGGTCTCCGCGGGATCAATCTGGATGCGGTTCGGATTTCCGGAAACGCGAGACGTGCCGCGCTTTGCCGTTCTCCATTCTCATTTCATCAGACGGCAGAAACCAGGGCGGGAGAATAGCCGCCGGGAGAAGGATCTGCGTCTCCTCGTCAACACCGAGCGCTTCGGCGATCCCCGCGATCTCAGTCGCTTCCGCAACGTCGAATTCGGCGATGTCAAGCTGATACCCGCTCAGTTCCTCGACACGTATTCCCACGAAATTGAGCCGACACCCGGGGTCAAGAAGCTCGTTACCGTATCCTTTTATGGGCAGGCCGTGGATCCTGCATACCAGAGGGCGCGATCGGTAAATGCGGCAGTCGTGTTCCGGGCTCAGAAAAGGGCACGGCAACGCCGCCACGGATTCAAGAAGCCGATCCAGCTCTGCCTCATCCAGAAGATCAACCCGACGCGCCGCAACCTCACCCATGTTTTCAACGAACGCGGTCGCGCGCCGAACACAATACTCCTGAATTTCCTCGTTCAGACTCCCGAACGCGGACTGCACGAGAGCCATGTCGGCGAGTGAAAAGGCAAACGTCCCGAAGCAGCATTCCGCGCAACCACGCCGGCAATGAACCTGCTCACGGCGGCGCGCGGTTTCACGCTCCATGTAGTCATCGACGATGGCAAGGGCATCCCGGTACCTCGCTGCCGCCCGCCGCAGAATCTCCCCGGCACCACCCACCGGCAAACTAACGCTGCTCCCACAGTTTGAGCCGGGTACCCTTCTGAATGGTATCCGTAAGCTCCACCTGATTCATGATCGCCGCATCGTTCGCCGTGAACCCCGGGGGCATCGTGGCGGGAAGAAACGAGGAAAACGCACCCGTTCGGCTTGCCACAACTGTTTTCACCCGGAACGGCTTCACGGCAAGGATCGTGGAATTTGTGAGCGCGCGGAAACCCCGCATCGTGTTCAGGAAGCTCGACTCGTACGTCGCGGCCAGCGCCTTGGGCGTGAGTCCGACAAACGCATATACCTTCCCGTTGTATTCGATGAAATACGCCACCACCGACAGCGCTGTCCCGCTCACGGTAACCGCGGCCCGCACATCCCGCGCAGGGAGACCGTTCACCGTAACACTCGTGTTTTCCGTTGCAGTTACGCCGTCCTGGGAAAGAAAGGAGGCCGCAGCGGCCGAAGCCGTCGTCGCACCCGGAACAATGGAAATCTGGATGTTGGCGTTCTGATCCGGTGCGACAAGCACCACTTGCGCCGCGTCATTCACGGTTCGCCACAAGTTCGGAACCGGGAACTGGAAACGGAGGTCCGGATGGTAGAACACACCTCCGTCTGTGAAACCCTGGCGTGGGTTCTGACCCAGAATCATCCCATCAATGTGGTCAAAAAGCGTGTCCCTGCCCACTTTGTTCGTAGCGTAACCCTGTGCCGCCCATTCCGCTGCCAGCCTGACAACCGTGTTTTCGCGATCCCCCGGGTCTGGATGTGTTGACATGAACGTCGGTATCCGTCCGCCGGATTGCTCGCTCATCCGCGTCAGACTGTGAAAAAACGACCGTGCCTCGCCTGCGCGGTACCCCGCCATTGCGGAGTACTCCACCCCGAGCCTGTCGGCCTCCCGTTCGTCGTCGCGACTGTATTTGAGCAGTATGAGCGAGGCGGCCTGACTGCCGAGGTCCATCACCGTCTGTCCGCTGCCCGCGCCAAGAACGTTCTCGGCAACTATGGCAGCGCCGGTAATGCCAAGCTGACTCCAGACTGACTTTACCGCGCTTCGCGAAGAATGCCGGGCCGCCACATGGCCGATTTCATGCCCGAGAACCACGGCAAGCTGCGCCTCGTTCTCCGCATACGCAAGGAGTCCCCGCGTTACGTACACATAACCTCCGGGAACTGCAAAGGCGTTTACGACCGGGCTGTCCAGCACCCGGAAGGTGAACACCGTTTTCCTGAACTCCTCCCTCGCCTCCGGACGCCGGAGATGGCTTTTCGCAAGAACCGACTCGCCGACGCTCCGCACGTACGACGTGAGCGCCGCATCCTCGTAAAGCCCGTACTCCTGGCCAATTGCTACGTCGGTTTCCGCACCCAGGCTGATCTCCTGTTGCCAGGAGTACGCGTACATGCCCCGTTTTCCGGTAACCGGGTTGACAGAAACCGCACAGCCACCGAACGTGACAAGAGCAACCAATGCAAGAATTGCTCTGGTGCATCCCCGTTTCCGCTTTTCCATTTTCTCGCCCTTTTCGTCCACGCGTATGTTGTCCAACGCCTGCGCCATTTCCTAACAAATGTAGCCGGATTCGCGCTTCAAATACATCGGGCGCCACAAGATTTTGTGTCTGCCTGCGTGCGCCTTCGAACAAAACGACCGTAATCGGGCTTCCTTTTCGGCGGCGCAGGTAATCGTCTCTTGCGGCAATGTCGAACACACCAACCGGCGCGGAATTTGCACCTGTCTATTCTGAAGGGTCGGGAGTTCTGAAAAAGCGCTGCGGCGTTCCCGACGGTGCGAGGTCACGCTTCTCCGCCCGCGGCGGCTCTCCTGTTCTCATGATGCCTGCTTCGGGCGGAAAAAGGCCTGCGCAGAAATGGCGCACTGTGCCCAGACAAGGAACAACAGTTGAAGGGTTTGACTCAGAAAAAGCGCAATCCTTCCAAGGAAATCGACCTCATTGCGTTCGTTGCGCACGAACTGAAAAACCCTCTTGCCTCCTGTCTGATGAACGCATACATGCTGAAAGACGGGTTGCTGGGGGAACTGAACGAACGGCAGCAGAAAGCGGTCGCTTCCCTTGTCAGGAATCTTGAATATTTCGATGACACGATTCATCATTACCTCAACCTTACGCGGATCGAACAGGGCAATTTGAAAATAGAACCGCGTTCCATCCTCGTAGTTCACGACGTCGTTCAACCGTGTCTGGAAAACCTGGACAGGCAGATCACCACGAAGAAGATCAAAGTCGTGAACGAACTGCCGCCCGGTGATATCCATCTGGTCGCGGATCCAGCCCTGTTGCGCATCGTGTTCAACAATCTCCTGAACAATGCAATCGTATACGGACGCGAGGGGGGAACCGTGCGCCTGTCCGCATTCGAACACGGCGGGTGGTGGGAGTTTTCCGTGTGGAACGAAGGCGTGGGGATTCCCAGAGACAAAATCAAGACCCTCTTCCGCAAATTTAACCGGGTGGAGAACCCTTCCGCGCCGAAACTCCGCGGCACCGGTCTCGGCCTCTACATCACGCGTACGATTATCGAACGGCACGGCGGAACCATCTCCGCAGACTCAGAGGAGGGTTCCTGGGCCCAGTTCCGATTCACGTTGCCCGCGGTTGTTTCGCCGCCTTCGGGAGCCTGATCGAGCGTCAAGGGTGGACGAGTTGCGCCCCGCCCGTTATATTTTCCCCTCGCCTCGCGTGTAGTTGACGTTCGGCGATTTTCCACAATCCTTCCCTTGCTCCGA
>JAKPPK010000171.1 GCA_029547385.1 Candidatus Latescibacterota bacterium | reverse complement strand
TTGAGGCGTCTCGTTCGATGGTCCTTCTCCGGGACGGTTGGCAGCGTTGCCAGCCCGGCTTACACACGTGACCACATTGTGGTCGCTCGTCTGGCCGATCGGTCTCCGGAAGGGCCTCAACCGTTGCGAGAGGTTCGAGACGCAATCGCTCTCAAAGTTCGCGTGGAAAAGCGCGTCGACATCGCAACGCAATGGTTGACTCCGATAGCGAAGAAAATTGCTGCGGGACAACCTATGGAGCAGGCCGTCCAGGGTACGGAGTTCACCGTGGCGGAAATCGGACCGATTCGGCGTGGGGATTTTGTCCCCGAAGTCAGCGCCGGTGCGTCAGACGGTTTCACCGGCGCAGCGTTCGCTCTCACCACAACAGGTCAGACGACCGGCGCGCTCAGAATCCCGGAAAGGGGTTCCTACATCGTTCGGCTTCTCGAGAAATCGCTTGATTGGAGCACGTTTGACCAGCAGCGCGAGCAACTTCGTCAGAGACTTGCGCGCCAACGACGCCAATCAAGTTTCCGGGACTGGGAGACGTACGCGCGGAAGAGTGCGGACGTAAAGGACTACCGCGACCGGTTCTACAACTTCGATTGACGGCATTGAGGATGGTGGAAAGACGTGTCTGGACCTTCTCGAGGTCCGGGCACGTTTCTTTTTTTTGCTCCGTGGAACGTTTACAATATCACGCAGCGCTGCCTATATTGTAGCTCGTGTACGCGCCTCGGACGGAACGAAGCCAGACTGTGAACGTGTCCCGCACAGATTGTTGCCCCCGGGACATCGAAGGAGCGGCTGATGAGGGTGTGCAGGTTCTGGGAACCGAAAACGGGTGCCCGGCTCGGGATCGTTTTCGAGGAAACCGTGGTTGATGCAACGGCGATCGACCCCCGGGGTTGCGCAGACATCTCAACATGGCTCGCGCTGCCGGATCCGATCGAGTACATGCGCGGCATCACGGAACTGGCAGAACGAAGCAAAAACCGCCTGCACATCCGGGAACTCGAACACGCCCCCGCACCGGGTTCGAGGCATCTTTTGCCGCCGATCGACAAACAGGAGATCTGGGGCGCTGGTGTTACGTACCAGAGAATGCGCCAGTCACACGTCGATGAGTCCCACGGAGGGAAACTTTTTTACGACGAAGTGTATGACGCAGCCCGGCCGGAACTGTTCTTCAAAACAACACCTCACAGGGTGGCAGGCCCGTTCGGAAGCATTCGCGTGCGGTCGGATTCCGAATGGACCATTCCAGAGCCCGAACTTACGGTGCTTTTGAGCCCCGCTCAGCGGATCATCGGTTTCACTTGCGCAAACGACGTCACGTCCCGTGATATCGAGGGCGAAAACCCCCTGTACATGGCCCAATCGAAAACATACAGCGGTTGCTGCGCGCTCGGGCCGACCATTCTGGTGTCGGACGACCCGGATTTCGCGCGTGATCTCCCCATTTCGCTGGTAGTGATCAGGGAAGGGATGGCTGTCTTTCGCGACGAGACGAACACAAACCAGATGAAGCGGAGTATCCCCGAAATACTGGGCTGGTTGAGCCGCGATAATGACTTCCCTTTCGGAGTATTCCTCATGACGGGTTCCGGCATCGCTCCCCCGGATGATTTCTCTCTCGAACCGGACGACATTGTTGAAATCGCAATTGATGGAATCGGGCGGCTCGTCAACCCTGTGGTGAAGGACGCGCTACCATCAGAAACGCAGACTGAATTTGGAGTCTGAAGGGGCTCTCAGATGCAGGAAAGAAGAACGCGTGTAATCTACAACTGCGACGCTGACAACATGTTCATCTACGACTACCCCATGACGGTCGACAACGTCAACCGTTACGTGGACGAGATCGTGGATACGGGCATCACGACGTTTTTCATGTGCTGCAACTACGGCATGGATATGAATTTTCGAGGTGAGACCGGGCAATTGATAGGAGACCGGCTGACCGCAGAACAGCTGGAAGCGCTCAAGGATCCGGCCGTCAACAAGCCCGCATCCTTCCAACGCGGGATTCTCAATTTCCGGCAATTGATTCAACAGGGCCGCGACCCTCTTGGACTGGTCATTTCGCGTGCGCAGGAAAAGGGGTGCGAAACCTTCGTCACGTTCCGATTGAACGAGGTACACTGTGTTGATGAGGAGCCGGACAGCGTACTCCTGTCGAAGTTCTGGCTGGAACACCCGGAGTGGAGAGTCGGGAAGGTGGGAGACCCTCTACCTGATCTCCACAAGACTATTCTGGGCCCGGTTCACCCGGTAGTGGCAAGCTGGTTGCCGGCTGGTCTGGATTTCGCCGTTCCAGAGGTCCGGGATTACGTGCTCTCGCAGTTGACCGAGGTGTGTGAACGCTACCCTCTGGATGGTCTCGATCTCGACTTTCAGCGTTTCCCCATCTATTTCCGGTTCGGACAGGAGGCATCCAACCTGCCCGTCATGACCGAATTCGTGAGGTCAATCCGTTCTATGACGAACAGGGTGGCAGGCCGACGGGGCAGGCCCATTCTGCTCAGCGCACGAATAATGGAAACACCGGAACAGAATCTCGGGTTGGGACTCGACCCCGTCTCCTGGGCTCGAGAAGGGCTGATCGATTTCGTGACGATTTCCCATTACCTCCGCAATACGCATCCCCTTCCCATCGGGGATTTCCGCAGGCTCTTGCCGTCCGACCTACCGATCTACGGCTCCATTGAATTTGAACGCGAAGCAGACCGGTACCGGGAGATAGCACGTCAGCTCTGGAAGGATGGCGCGGATGGTATTATGCTGTTCAACTTCTTCTGTACGCGTGAAGGCGGCGCAGAGCCGATGTTCTGGTTATTGAACGAAATTGGTCGCCGCGAAAAGATGCTTGATGGATCGAACACCTAATTTCGGCGCACCCGTCTCCGTCCTCGAGAAAGAAGACGTCGCACATGCCAGAACAACCGATCCTGCTGGTATGCAACAAGCACGACGACACCATGTCGTTTGTCGATTTGACCTCGTATGAAGTGCTTGAAACTATCCCGACAGGCCCAAACCCGCACGAGATAGTCGTGACGCCGGACAGCCGCTGGGCATATCTCTCGAATTACGCACCCCCCGGTAATACCATATCGCTCATCGACCTGGTTGCGGCGAAGCATGTTCGCCAGATTTCTACCGGGGAGTATTCACGCATTCATGGCGCCGCAATGGCGCCGGATGGTCGGTGGGCGTATTTCACGGCCGGGCAGAAGGGGTACGTGGTTGAGCTGGATACGCGAACGAATGAGGTCACGCGCGCCATCCTTACGTGCGGGAAAATCTCCCACATGGTTCTTGTTTCACCCGAGGGTGATTTCCTTTACACCGCAAATATCGTGACGAAGGACGTGTCTGTATTGAGGCGCACTGATGGAGCGCTGGCGGCTCTGGTGCCCTGCCAGGAGGGAGTTGAAGGCCTCGGAATCACTCCTGACGGCCGCGAACTCTGGGCGTTGAACCAGGAGAGCGGCACCATCACCGTGATCTCGCGCCCCTCGCATAAGGTTGCAGAGACATTCCCGTGCCCCGGGATGCCTGTTCGTGTCGCGTTCGCCCTCGACGGGCAGCTTGCACTCGTTCCGAGCTGGACCGAACATGGGGAACTGATCGCAATCGAAACGGCGATACGCAGAGAGGTTGGGCGCGTTGCGGTGGGAAGTCAGGCGATCGGAATCGTTCTCTCACCCGAAGGTGATCGTGCGTTCGTCGGCTGCGAGCACACGGACGGCGTGCACGTGGTGGATATTCATAAACTTGCAGTAGTTGAGCGCTTTTTCACGGGGAATGGATCCGACGCAATGGCCGTGTGGTACCCCCCGCGCTGAAGCCCCGAATGACTCAGTTGACGCGTTCCCGTCTTTTCCGGAAATTTGAGTGATCACTTTTTCATTCTGTTGAGTTCCCACGCTCAGCCCGCTTTTGCACGTTCTTCGCACCATGCGATCCTGCCGCCTGACCCCTGAGCATGCGCAGCACGTTCGGGGGTTTTCAGGGTGCCGGGAATGCACAGAAAATCTGAGGAGCTACCAGGTATGCCCCGACGCGACGACATCAAAAAGGTCATGATCATCGGTTCTGGTCCCATCATCATCGGGCAGGCTTGTGAGTTTGATTATTCGGGAACACAGGCGTGCAAGGCTCTCAGGAGGCTTGGATACCAGATCGTCCTTGCGAACTCGAATCCGGCAACCATCATGACGGATCCGGGAATGGCCGATTTCACCTACATCGAACCCCTGAACAAAGACACGATGGAGGAAATCATACGCAAGGAACGGCCCGACGCTCTTCTGCCGAATCTCGGAGGACAATCGGGCCTGAACCTGTCATCTGAGCTTGCAGCAGCGGGTGTTCTCGACAAATACGGCGTGAGGGTCATCGGGGTGAATGTCGATGCGATCAAACGCGGGGAGGATCGTCTCGCGTTCAAACAAACCATGGAAAGCCTCGGCATCGACATGCCGAAAAGTGAGATCGCCAACAGCGTCGAAGAAGCCGAGGAGATCGCGCAACGCCTTGATTACCCTCTGGTGGTGAGGCCCGCGTATACCATGGGAGGGACCGGAGGAGGTTTTGTCTACAACCTCGAGGAGCTCAGGACTATCGTCGCCCGTGGTCTGGCCGCAAGCCTCGTCGGGCAGGTGCTGATAGAGCAATCGGTACTCGGGTGGGAGGAACTGGAGCTGGAAGTCGTCCGCGACGCCAAGAACCAGATGATTACGGTGTGCTTCATTGAAAACGTAGACGCGATGGGCGTGCACACCGGCGATTCATTCTGCACTGCCCCGATGCTCACCATCTCCCCCGAACTCCAGCTCAAATTGCAGGATTACTCCTACCGAATAGTCGAAGCGATCGAGGTTATCGGCGGGACAAACATCCAATTCGCGCATGACCCGAAAACAGGTCGCGTCGTCGTGATAGAGATTAATCCCCGGACCTCCCGTTCGTCGGCTCTCGCCTCGAAAGCTACCGGTTTCCCGATCGCGTACGTCTCTTCGCTCCTCGCAGGCGGTCTCACGCTTGATGAAATCCCCTACTGGCGGGAAGGGACACTCGAGAAGTACACGCCGGGTGGAGACTACGTTGTCGTCAAGTTCGCGCGGTGGGCGTTTGAAAAATTCAAGGGCGTCGAGGACCGGCTTGGCACGCAGATGCGTGCTGTCGGTGAAGTGATGAGCATTGGGAAGACTTACAAAGAAGCTTTCCAAAAGGCTATCCGGTCTCTGGAAACAGGCCGTTGGGGCCTGGGCTTCGCGAAGGACTTCAACAGCCGTTCCCTCGAAGAACTGATGGAAATGCTCCGCTGGGCAACCAGCGAGAGGCAGTTCATCATGTACGAGGCACTTCGAAAGGGAGCCTCGGTTGCCGAACTCCACGAGCGCACATACATCAAGCACTGGTTCATCGAACAGATGAAGGAGCTCGTTCTCCTGGAAGAAGAACTGCTGAGGTTCAAAGGGTCGTTGCCGCCGGACGATTTGCTCATCCGTGCAAAAAAGGATGGTTTCGCCGACCGGTACCTCGCCAAGATCCTCAAAGTTCCGGAGAGCGACATCCGGAGAAGAAGAACCGAACTCGGCGTTGTGGAAGCGTGGGATGCCGTACGCGTGAGCGGAGCGACGGATGCGGCGTATTACTATTCCACGTACAATGGCGAAGATCGCGTACCGGTAACACAGAACAAGAAGAAGATCATGGTGCTCGGTGGTGGGCCAAACAGGATCGGACAGGGTATAGAATTCGATTACTGCTGTGTCCACGCGGCTTTTGCCTTACGGGACGCCGGGTACGAGTCCATCATGGTGAACTGCAATCCCGAAACAGTCTCTACGGATTACGACACATCCGACAAGCTCTATTTCGAGCCGTTGACACTCGAGGATGTTCTCGCGATTTACGAAAAGGAGAAGCCGGAGGGCGTAATCGTTCAGTTCGGCGGGCAGACGCCACTCAACCTTGCCGCCGAACTGGCCGCGAATGGCGTGCGCATCCTGGGAACGTCGCCAGAATCCATCGACCTTGCCGAAGACCGCGATCGGTTCCGCATGCGCATGCGGGAGCTGGGCATACCGCAGCCTGATTCAGGAATGGCCGGTTCCGTCGAGGAGGCCGTTCGTGTTGCCGCTGAAATCGGGTACCCGCTGATCGTGCGCCCGTCCTACGTTCTCGGCGGCCGCGCGATGGAAGTGGTGCACGACGAGGAGATGCTGCGTGAATACGTTGCGAAAGCCGTAGATATCTCCCCGGAACGCCCGATTCTCATAGAACAGTTCCTGCAAAACGCGATCGAGGCGGAAGCAGATGCAATCGCAGATGGAACGGACGCATTTGTCCCGGCAGTTATGGAGCACATTGAATTTGCGGGCGTGCATTCTGGCGATTCCGCGTGCGTGATCCCGCCCGTCAGCATCCCCCAGAAACACATTGACACGATTGAGGAATACACCAGACGGATTGCAGTTGAGTTCAAAGTGGTTGGCCTGATGAATGTCCAGTATGCCATTTTTGACGACACGGTATACATCCTTGAGGCGAACCCGCGTGCCAGCAGAACCGTTCCGATCGTGAGCAAGGTCTGCGCCATCTCCATGGCGAACCTCGCCACGCGGCTGATGCTGGGAGCGAAGCTCCCTGATCTCAACCTGCGCAGGCGCCCGATCCCGCACTTCGGTGTCAAGGAAGCGGTACTTCCGTTCAACATGTTTCCGGAGGTGGACCCGATCCTTGGACCGGAAATGAGATCCACCGGAGAGGTTCTCGGAATTGCCGAAAACGCGGGACTGGCCTTTTTCAAAGCTGAAGCCGCTGCTACGCCGCCTCTTCCGCTCCACGGTACGGTGCTGATAACCGTCACCGATCCCGACAAGCCAGGGGCGTTGGAAGCGGCCCGAAGATTCGTCCAACTGGGGTTCTCCATACGCGCTACCGAAGGCACGCACCGTTTCTTGACGGAGAACGGGGTACCGTCTACTCCCATCCTCAAGATGCGCGAGGGACGCCCGAATATTGCCGATGCGATAAAGAACCGCGAAATACACCTCGTAGTGAACACGCCCGGGGGCAAAAGGAGCCTTACGGACGATTCTTACATCCGCAAAGCAGCGATAAAGTACAAAGTTCCTTACGTGACTACGACTGCTGCCGCGATCGCCGCGGCAAAAGGAATTGCCGCATGGAGGCAGGGCCGTGGGGAAGTGAAGAGCCTGCAGGCTTACCACGCGGATATCGGATGATCCCGGGCTCTGAAACGGATTCTGAGTAGAGCCGGGCACTCGCTGGGAGGTCGGAATGAAAAGGTTGAACAACCTAGTGGTCGAGCTCGCGTCGCACGCGAAACTCGAATCCGGCGACGTGGTGAAGTTCCGCACCCCTCGCGAGGGCTGGGTCTTCATATCCTGCGAGGGGAAAAAGCCGGAAACAAGGCAACTGAGAATCAACGGACGCCCTCACCCGTGGAAAAGCTCCTTGGCGGGCAACCTGGAAGCCATGTGCTACCTCCCCCAGGGTGAGCACGTATTGGCCGTCCACGGGAAACCTGCTCGACGCCTTGCGATCAGATCGATTCCAGAACTGCTGTTCACGAAGTACGGATACAATCCGTTCGTCAAGGATTATGGGCCCTACGATTGGCAGTTCCTGAAGAGATACGTGCTTCCTCACGTCAACACCGTGATAGGCACGGGCAGCCCCGAGCAGGAAGCCCAGAACAGGGAATGGCGGAGCGCTGGCGGGAAATGGATCGTCGAACGAGGGATAAGCTTCGACAAGAGCGCACGTCCCGACGCCGGTGAGGTTGTTTCTTCGTGGGGCGGGGAACCCGGGATGGCGGACCCGGCTTTTGACGGTCTGCTGCTGGACGAGTTCTTCAGCGGGGACGATGCCCGTTACCCGGCTTTTGCGGAGGCCCTACGCCGGCTGGGGGCAGACCCGAAGTTCAAAGGGAAAAAGCTGTACCCTTACTGTGGGTCCCACTACCCCGACCGGAATGATTGGGGTAATTACAATGCCGAGGACACGAGCAATTCCAGCGTCCCGTTCTGGCGGGCGGCGATACAGAGCGGGTCGCGCATCGCGTGGGAACGGTACCTGCAAGAACGTCACGACAAGGAGATCGCGAAGGATCTCATCGAAGAGCGGATCGGCGAAAAGATCCGTCTGTGGCAGAAGGTTTTCCCGAGCGTTCAGGAGTCCATGATTATCGCGTTCGGGTATATGTCGATGGGGTTCGCGTTGAATGCGCACCCATCGGTGGACTACAAAGTCTTTCTCGACATGCAGTTCCATTATCTCGCAACCGAACCGGCTTTGAGGGGGCTCTACGGTATTACGGGCTGGACCTCCGGGTACGCGGAAGAAGAGACCCTCAAATGGACCGCGCAGCTGTACCGCCACTACGGCATCGAGGGAAACACCGACCTTCTCAGCAAACGTTACGGGTTCACGTATGAACTTCCGCACATCAAGAACCCGGACTTCGCGTTCAACTGGGAAGGTTGGGACGTTCCCGTCAACATCGAGAGGAACTGCACCGTGAAGAGCATCGACGGTTACAGTGCTCTGCAGGGACGATGGTCGGTTACGGATGTGGGCAATTCTGTCATGGTGGTGAAACGGAGTTCGGTTCGCCCGAATGCAATTTCACAGCCGATCCGGCATCTCGTTCCAGGTAGGCTCTATTCCGTGAAACTTATCAGCGGAGACTACGACGACTTCGTGAATGGGAAGTCGGAAGAGAAGCTCCACATGCTGAAGATCGGGATCGAAGGCGGTGAGCTGGTGAAAGAGAAGTGTTTCCAGTCGCCGCTGCCGAATCATCCAACGACAAAACTCGAACCATTCGGGCGGGATCACCGCTACTGGTTCAATCTCCATCATCTTGTCTTCCGTGCAACGGCAAAAACCGGGAAAATCACCATTTCTGACTGGGCGACTCCGCGCGAACCCGGAGCACCTGTCGGCCAGAGCACCATGTACAATTTCGTCGAACTCCAGCCGTACTGGACCGGCGACGAGCAATAAACCGGGGAAACACTTACCGCAAAGGATTCGGAACGTGGAACATGTGATCGTTTTCAAGCAGCCGGGACGTTTTGGCGGATGGCCGGCAAACAACGGTATCTGGTCGTGGGGTGACGAAATTGTCACGGGATTCAACGAGGGCGCGCTGGACCTGCACAAATTCCCCGGGCACCCGATCAAGGGAGACGAGAACTCCGGTAGAAGACAGGTCCGAAGCCGTGACGGCGGCGTTACATGGGAACTGATCCGGAAGCCGCACTTTGACATTCACGAGATGCCGCTCGTCAACTGCCCGGGCGGGATAACCTTCACGCAGAAAGACTTCGCGATGAAGGTGCTGGCCACCGGGGTGCACGCGGGATCAGTCACATATTTCTACGTGTCCTACGACCGATGCACGACGTGGGAGGGCCCGTACCAGATGCCCTTCTTCGGGCTGAAGGGGATCGCCGGGCGCACGGATTACCAGGTCATGGGCGACCACGACGCGATAGTGTTCCTCGCGGCGAACAAATCCGATGGATACGAGGGAAGGGCGTTCTGCGCACGAACCAGAGACGGTGGGAAAACTTTCCAGTTTCTTTCCTGGATCGGTCCGGAGCTGGCCGGGTGGACCATCATGCCGGCTTCGGTACGCCTCCCGAACGGCCGCCTTCTCGCCGCGCTTCGTTGCAACTTCCGCCCGGAACATGGATGCCAGGTGTTCAGTTCCGATGACGAAGGCTGCACGTGGAGTTACCTGAGCGAGCCGGTGAAGCCCGACATGGGAGGCAATCCACCCGCGATGATCAGGATGACGGACGGACGTCTGGTGCTTACGTGGGGACACCGCGTTCAGCCGCGCGGCATCCGCGCATTCGTGAGCGAGGACAATGGGAAGACCTGGACCGACCCGATCATCCTGCGCGAAGACGGTGGCGCGTCAGACGTCGGCTACACGCGCACCGTGCAGCGCGCGGACGGAAAAATCGTGACGGTGTACTACTTCAACGATCCGCCCACGGAAGAAGGCGTGAATACCGAGAGGTATATCGCGGCAACGATCTGGCACCCGGACGAGTTCTAGCGTTCGATCTTGCACTGCGGCGGGTCCTGCCCGCCGCAGTGCGTTTTCGCGAAAACGCGCTCCCGCCTTTCAGAACACCATCCCCGGCAACAATCCCCCAGGTTCCCGATCCACACGCAGATAGGCTTCCGCACGCTCTACGTCGCACTCCCTTCCTCGGAAGCGGTGCATGATTTCGTGATCCACCCAGATCGCGTCCGGTGTCTGGCTGAGATGGCACATCACCGCGGCGCGTTTGGTTTCGGCGACGGCGGAAATGTCCACGTAGTGGCTGGGCGTGAAACGGATGGACTGCCTGCCCGTCATCACCTCGAAAAAGTAGAACGCGTAGGATCGGTGGAGGAGGTAGGCTTCGAAGGCGAGGATGCCGACTGAGCGGTGGTCGGGGTGGGTGTCCACCGGCCAGTGGGCGACGACGATGTGGGGTGCGTAGGCCGCGATCACATCGGCAACGCGCCGACGCGTTTCGGGGTTCACTTCGAGATGCTCCGGGTAGTCGAGGAACTCCCACGTCGCGCCGAGGATTTTGCATGCGGCGACGGCCTCTGCGGAGCGGACCTCCTTTTCCGGTCTGCCGAAGTACGTATAACCGACCCTGTGGTTGGTGCCGTAGAGGCAGTGTGCAGTGTGCCCGGCGGCGACCGCGTTGGCGATCAGGCCTCCGCAACTCGATTCGGGGTCGTCCGGATGCCCTCCGAAGACAAGGAGTTTCTGTGGGTTCATGCGTTTGGTTCCAGTAGAAAAGGGGGCGCGCTATTGCTGCGGCGCAGGCTCCACGTGCAGGCGCTCGCCCCACGCCATCACATGCCACTGGCATTCCGCCGGTGCAAGGACCTCATACGCCTGATCATACGGTTCGCGGTGCTCAAATGAGTGGCCGATTTCGTTTTCGTGACCCGGTACGACAACACGAGGTGCAACGCCGGCCAGAACCCGCTTCATCTGTGCCGTCCAGACATTCGGCAGCAGGATATCCGTTCGCTGGCGCGTTTTCACGCTGTCAATCCAGACGAAGTCGTCGAGATTCCACTGGTCACCCATTTGCAGAATCGTCATGCCGTCCACGGTGACGGCATATGCGTTGTTGAGGAGTTGATCCTGATGCCCCGGGAACGCGTGGTACTGCAATCCCCGAATTTCCCCTGAAGAACCCGGTTGCACAACCGTGAGCCAATCGAGGGAGCCGTTGGCGTCGGTCATTTCCGACCTGATGTAATCCGCATATCCCCCCTCTGCGGGCCATGGTGTGACGAGTACCGGAATCCCCTTGTCCCGTGCACGTTTCATCACCCGCGGCGATGAGTGGTCGCCATGCCAGTGGCTCAGAAACAGCACCTCGACCTTGTCGAGGATCGCATCTATCTGGTCGCCCGTGATCAGCCCTTCAGGGCCTTCGTAGATATCGTGGGCCCAGGTGTGGTTCGCAGTTCTTACCACCCAGCCGTGGTTGTAGAATTTCCAGATGGTGGCGCCGGCGGCAACCCGCTCGGTGCGGATCTGCGAAATTGCCAAGTCAACATTCGATCGGATGAACTGTTTCACCGGCTCGAGTGCGGGCGCACTGCGGATATGCAACGGCTCATCCAGCATGCACAGTGCGTGGCGCCGCAGTATCTGGTCGCCACCGTTGGGCGGGTTTTCCCGCAACGTCTTCTGAACCCAACCGAGATTTGCCTCCATCCATCGGTTCAGGAGGGGAAGGTACCCGGGGTCGAGATCGGGGAGCGCGGTCTCAATCACGCCTTCACCGACATGGCGCCAGCTTTTGAAAACCCACTGGTCATCCTTTTTGCGAAGAGAGAAGCTGAACACCCCGAGTCCCCACCCCGTGAGGGCGTACACAGGTTCGACCACCGCCGCCGAACCCGTAACTTGAACGGCTGCCCGGGCGAAGTTGAAACTCGTTCGCGGCGCCATGCCCCGCGTGTCTTGTTCCGGTGCCTGTTTCCATTGTTCCAATGCAAGGCGAATCTGCTGTTCTTCGCTGTTCACCGATGCCTCCGTTCGTTGTGCGCCGCGGCCGGTGATGGCCGCACATCCGATACACACGATCGTTATTACCACGCCCACCAACGCGTAGCTCGACACTCCTACCGACCTTGGCATCATCTTCTTCCCATTGACGCGGTCCGTTCAACCCTCTGATTCACTTTCCGCGGGAGCGTACCTGATCAGGCTGGTTCCGGGGCATTCAGTAATGTTCACAGAAAGGTCCTCCAGTTGCCAACCTATGAAATGCTGGCAGTTCGAACTGCCCTCAATCCGCACGTGATACCAGAGATCGCGTTCCATGGCCCTCAGACACACAGTCTTTGTCCCCTCTTCGCTCTTCGGGCGTCGGAACATCATCGCGAATCCGTCCCCGGTTTCCGGTCGGTGGAACTGGTAGCCGAACCACGCGTCGTCGTTGTCGGTGTGCGGGAAGAGGGGGTAGAAATCCCCAAGCATGTAAGGCCGCAGCTCATGATACCGCGCTACCGTTCGTTTCACCGCCTCTTTTTCGCCCGGCGCCAACCCCGAGATGAGGATGTTTCCCGCCGTCATTGCGCTTCTGAACGCATACGAAGGCTCGAGCCCGAAATTGGCGCACCCGTGGAACGGGACCCATCTGTTAAGGCCGGCGTTCTGCAACTGGTCGCCCGTGGAAACGTTCTGTTCCACGCAATGCATATCGCTGTGCCAGAGCGGAAGGCCGTACCGGGCGGCCTCGATGTCGAGGCGTCGCCCGCCGCTGGAACAGTTATCGATGAGAAGGCCCGGGTGGCGGCGTTCGAGTTCCTCCCACATCGCATAGAGCCCCTCGATGTGCCGGATTTCGGTTATCCCGACTCGATCAGGCGTGTCGTTTCGCTGCCAGAAGGTGAGCGGCTCGATGTTGAAATCCCACCTGAGCCATGCCAGTTGCGCTTCGGTTACGAATCTGTCAATGAGGTCAGTCAACCATGCCCTGGCAACGGGGTCGTGCATGCAGAAAAGCTGGCTCCATTCGCCCTCGGCCTTCATTACCCACTCGGGATGCTCGCGCTCCACCATTGTCCCCGGGTGCACGCGCTCGGGTTCGAACCAGAGCAGGTAGCCCATACCGGCTGCTCGGACGGCATCCCCGATCGGTTTCAGACCATTCGGGTATTTGGCCCTGTCGATCTCCCAGTTCCCGGTGCCCTCAGGGAAACCGATCGGATACCACTGCTGCGGGTCCATATCCGACCAGAACACCTCAATGCCGCGCTCTGCCATGGGGCCCACGGCGTCGAGGTGAGGTTTCTCGTACGTCCCGTCGGCGGCGACCGTGGCGACGGAACAGCAGATCGGAGGAAAGACCGGCTTGCCGTCACGTCTGGGGTAATAGTGTTTGATCGCCAGGCGCCGGAACAGGTTGTTGCCTCTCAGATGATCGTCGCCGTCCCAGAAAACAAGGACGATTCTGGGACACCGAACACGCTCGCCGGGGTGGAGGAGAAAATGGGTCGTCTGCTGGCCGGCGCGGACGCGCATATCCCCGGTGCTGGTTAGGTGGAACCCCGCCTCCCACTGGCCGGACCACCCTATGGCGAGCACGATGCCGCCGGTTTTCCAATCCATGTTGAAATACGGCATGTGGCCATCCGATGACCGGCCGCCTTTCGGGGCGAACACGCGCTCGGCTGCTCCAGGTACGAGAGGCTCGTCCACGGGCGCGAAGCTTTGAGCGGAGTTGGAATCGCCAAGGGAACGGTGCAACACACATCCCTTGGTGCCGAGTTTCAGGGCCATGTCCAGAGCCCGGATGTCGGAAATGATCGGCGTGTCCTGCGTGCCGGTGTTGGTGAACGTCAGGAGCCACTCCACGGCCGGAAGGTCGTGGTACTCAGTAGCAGTGCAGCGCACTTCAAGCCCGGTGCGGTCGTCCCGCCAGACGGATGTGAGTTCCGTCCTCTCGGCGTCCAACGTGCGCGATTCCGATTCGCGGCGCAAACTACCAAGGAACTCAGAAGAAACGCGTCCACCGTAGACGAAAGAAAACGGAGGCTCACCGGAGCCCTTGATTGCTGTGCCCGTGATCCAATCGGCCTTCGCCCGCATCTCTGCCGGGTGCACATCGTTCCTTAACCGGGTATCAGACCCCATCTCGGTGATCCTTTCGCCATCTCGCAGACGGACTAGATCCATTTGTCTCTTGGCCGATCGAGTTCTCCGGCGATTACGCTTTCGCGGAACTCCTCGGTGACATGCGCCACGTACACCTGCGACACGCCGGTACGGTCCGATCGGAACACCACCAGCTTCCCGTCCGGGCTGATGGTGGGATGGGGATGCCCGTACTCGACGTGATCCTGCGTTGCCCGGGCATGGCAGAGCGTCCGGAAGTGCCTTGTAGGAACGTGGATGAGCTGGATGCCCTGATCCGGCCAGTTGGTATCCGCGACAATCCACTCGCCGTTGAACGAGGCCCCCGAGTGCCAGAAATAGGGCCCTTCGACGAGTTTGTGCGGTTCCTTCCCGGCTTCCACGATCCAGATGCAGCGGTGCGGCGGCTGCCCTGTGCCCTGCAAGAGGCCGGTTTGCCCAAGGATTGTGTGATGGCCAAACTGGTCGATGCGCGAAAGGAATTGCGCGTCTGTGCCGTCTGGCCTGATGCTCCACACAGAGGAGGGTGTCGCGTTGACGTTCTGGAACACCCGCGAGCCGTCTGCCTGTGTAACCGGTTCCACCTGCCCGGTATTCCGGAGAACTTCCAGCCGATCGTCATTCTGAAAGCAGCCGAGGACAATGCCGCCAAGTTCGATTTGGTCGATGGCGCCTGAATCCAGCCGAATCCGGAGAGTCGTCGACGTGCCCCAACGGGAGAGAAACATTGTCTTGCCAGTTGAATCGAGGCACATCCGGCCAAAAAACGATCCCGGTGTCGCGTACTCTTCGAGCGAGAGAAGCTCCTCGTCTGCGCCCGTTTCGACGTCTATCCTGTGCAACCTGTCCGCCCAGAGGACATAGACGTGCCTGCCGTCGTGGGTTAGTGTCGCGTGCGGGCGCCCGTAATAACCAGCGTCAGCGGCCTGGTCCCCGTATTCGGTCAACTGGAAGAGATTCAGCCCATCGGCTTCCACGCGGAAGATATCCCACGGGGCGTTTCGCTGCGTCCAACGCTGGGCGTACAGCAGGATGTAGTGGTTATCCGGCGTGATGCTGGGCCAGTCGTAGGGGAAATGAGCAGCCGGGCTGGGGTAGTTGGTGAGCTGGATGACTTTGATGCCGGTCGTTGGGTCGTGGTACTGGACCCGCTCACTGAAGAATTTCCATTGCAGCATACGTGTGATCCCTTGCCTTGGGCCTTGGATGACGGACGTTCAAATCCATTTGTCTCTGGGACGATCAAGCTCCCCGGCGATGACGCTTTGCCGGAACTCTTCCGTGATGTGCGCGATGTAGAGCTGCGGCACACCGGTTCTGTCGGAGGCGAAGACAACTTTTCGGCCGTCCTGACTGATGCCCGGGTGGGGATGGACGCCGGCGTGGTCCTGCTCAGCATGGGGATGGCAGAGCGTCCGCCAGTGGCCGGTCGGCACGTGCACGAGTTTCAGACCCTCGTCGGGCCAGGAGGTATCGGCGACGATCCACTCGCCGTCGAATGACGCCGCGGAGTGCCAGAAATAGGGTCCTTCGGCGAGCTTGAAAGGTTCCTTTCCCGATTCGACTATCCAGATGCAGCGATGGGGTGGTTGCCCTGTGCCCTGGAGTCTGTCGGTCTGCCCCAGGATCGTGTGGTGGCCGAACATGTCCATGCGCGCCATGAATCTCTCGTCGCTGCCGTCCCTGGTTGCGCTCCAGATGGTCATCGGTTCGGGCCGGACGTTCTTGAACACGCGCGTGCCGTCTGCCTGGGCGATTGGCTCTACACGCTGGTAGTTCTTCAGGATTTCGATGCGCCCGCTCTGCTGGAAGCACCCGATCATCACGA
>JAKPPK010000477.1 GCA_029547385.1 Candidatus Latescibacterota bacterium | reverse complement strand
GTGGGAATTCTGGACAACAGGCGGAAGGAGCTACGCCTCGGAGCGACCGGCCTCGGTCCGGATCGAACGGAGCTGCGTGGGAGACTACGCGGTAATACACGGCGAACTGGCAGGTGCGTGTTCGTTCACCCGTACGCTGACAGTGAGGCCGAACAGCCGGGCCATTGAAGCTGAGGTAATTCTCCACGACTACCGGCGCGACGACGTGATGTTCGTAGCGACTTTCCCTGCCGCAATACGCGGCGCGCTTCCCGTGGTCGAAGACAGATTCGGAACCATCGTGACGAAGCGGAATCGCACGGCCTTTGACTACCGCACAGGCGGCAACCATTGCTACTCTGATTGCGTGGTGACACCGATCTACAACTGGATCGCGAGCGGGTGGTCTGTACGGGTTGATTCTGGCAGCGCCGCCCTGAATCTCGGGTTCATGGGGCTTGTCATTCCTCACGACGAAGCACTCGACGGAGCAATCGAACACCTGATGTCTGCGTTCGCTCACAGCGGCGTGACGTGTACACCTTATTTCGATGACGATGACGTTCCAAGGAGAAAACCGCTTGAGGATATCTATTCCGAGCCGGGTTTTGAGAAGACGAAACTGGAAAACACTCTCTGGAACCGGGTGGATGATATCGCGCTTACAAACCAGTGGCTTGCCGTGGATGTTGAAGGTAACAACGCGTACTTAAGGTCGCTCTTTGGAAGACTCCCCGAAAACGTGGAAAAGAGAATCCGGGACGTGGAAGGCGCGGAGGGTTGGGTACTGGCGATCGTCGAAGACGATGAGGTCCCGCATGGGTGGCCGCCCATGCCGACTCTGGTGCTGACAGCCTCCAGCCCGGACGCACTTCGAGAAGCGATCCGGCAGATCAGCCTAGGCTTGCGGAAGAACGGCACGATCCCCCTGCGGGAAGGAATGGATTTCCGCCAGAACCCGGCTCCGGCGGACGACTACACTTTTGGTTTTCTCACGAACGGCACGGGCGGCGGCGCCATGGAGCCGGACGGGACCCTCACACTCATGCTCACAAAGTCGGCTCCGATGGCGGACGTCCACCTGAGCGCGCCGTTGATTCCAGAACACGGGGAAATGGTCTTCAGGTACGCCATGTTCGGTGCAAACGGGTCTTGGCGCGATATCGGCATGGTTCGGGCCGGATTTGAGTTTGATAACCCGCTGATCTCAGTTCGTCCGGAGGTTCACACGGGGACACTCCCCGCTGAGCGGAGCTTTTTCTCCTGCGAAGCCGCGGATGCCGTCGTGACAGCGATCAAGCCGAGTGGGAATCCCGTTCCGTTTTTCCAGAACCGTTCCTCGAACCCGGAGGAAGGTGTCATAGTGCGCGCATACAACGCCGACGGGCGAGGCAGCGCTGGCCGTATCCGAATGGACGTTCCGATCCTGTCCGCCAGAGCCGTGAATCTGGTAGAGGACGACCCCAGACCGATGCCAACGGTCAACGGAACCGTCAACTGGGAAATAGGGCCGTATGCGGTGGAAACCATCCGCCTCGA
>JAKPPK010000588.1 GCA_029547385.1 Candidatus Latescibacterota bacterium | reverse complement strand
AATCAAGCGCCGCTCTTCGCAGTTCAACACCGCAAGAATTGACGATCTCTATCAAGATCCGCACGAGAGCGACAGGAGGTTGTTCCTTCACTACGGTGACGTAACGGACGCGCTCCACATGTTCCAGATCGTGAAAAACGTACAGCCGGACGAGATCTACAACCTTGCCGCCCAGAGCCACGTGGCCGTGTCGTTTCAGACTCCGGAATACACCGCCAACGTCGATGCAATCGGCCCCCTGCGCATACTGGAAGCAATCAGAAACGCTGATCTGGTGGGAAAAACCCGGTTCTATCAGGCATCCACCTCCGAGATGTTCGGCATGGTCCAGGAAACCCCGCAGACCGAGAAAACCCCGTTCTATCCGCGCTCGCCGTACGCCGCGGCGAAGTTGTACGCGTACTGGGTCACGGTGAATTACCGTGAGGCGTACGGCGTGTTTGCGTGTAATGGCATCCTGTTCAACCATGAATCCCCCATGCGCGGGGAAACGTTTGTGACGCGGAAAATCACGAGGGCCGTCGCACGCATAAAACACGGGCTTCAGAAATGCCTTTACCTCGGCAATCTGGACGCATTGCGGGACTGGGGCCACGCGCGTGATTTCGTCGAGGCAATGTGGCTGATGCTGCAACAGGAGCGCCCCGACGATTTCGTGATTGCCACGGGAGAACAGCACTCCGTTCGCGAGTTTGTCGTTCTGGCGTTCCGCGAGGTCGGCATTGAAATCGAATGGAAGGGCAGTGGAGACAATGAGCACGCCATTGCCACCGGTCCGGTGTGCGAAGGGCGTTCTCCTGATGACAACATCGTTGTTGCCGTGGATCCCCGTTACCGCAGGCCCTCCGAAGTGGAGACTCTTCTCGGCGACGCAACGAAAGCCAGAACGCAACTTGGGTGGGTGCCGCGCACCACGTTCAGCGAACTGGTGAAGGAAATGGTGGCGGGCGACCTTGAACAGGTCGAGCGTGACCTTCTGGTGAGGCGCCACGGGTATTCCACGCCGGATTACCACGAATGAGCCGCACGAAGCTCGATCACGTGCAGAGGAAGGAGGCTTGACGACATGGCGATCCACACCACGCCGCCGTTCATGCCGACGGATGCGAAAATCTACGTTCCGGGCCACCGCGGCCTTGTCGGTTCCGCGATTGTCCGTCGTCTGGAAAGCCTCGGCTACCGCAACCTGATCCTGCGCACCAGGGCCGAACTGGACCTTCTGGATCCCCGTGCGGTGGCAAGCCTTTTCGCGGAGGAGAAGCCCGAATTCGTGTTCGTCTGCGCCGCGAAAGTGGGCGGCATCATGGCAAACAACACGTATCCCGCCGAGTTTTTCTACGAAAACGTGGCGATCGAAACCGCCATAATTCACGAGGCATGGCGCAACAACGTCCGGCGCCTGCTGTTCCTCGGCTCTTCGTGTATCTATCCACGGGATTGCCCGCAGCCGATCCGCGAGGAATACCTCATGACGGGTCCGCTGGAACCGACGAATCGCGCCTATGCGGTGGCCAAGATCGCCGGTATTGAAATGTGCCGCGCATACAACAAGCAGTACGGCACGCGGTACCTCGCCGCGATGCCGACAAACCTGTACGGGCAGGGCGACAATTACGATATCCAGACCTCACATGTACTGCCGGCGCTCATCCGAAAAATGCATGAGGCGAAAATCCGGGGTGATGCCAGTGTTACGCTCTGGGGGACGGGGCGCCCGTACCGGGAGTTCCTGTACAGCGACGATCTGGCGGATGCGTGCGTGTTTCTGCTGAACCTCGATGACGAACGGTTCGGGATGCTGCTCGGAGATGGCTCTTCAAATCCGCTGATCAACGTCGGGTGCGGGGAAGACCTTACGATCGCCGACCTTGCCGGCCTCGTGAAAGACGTGGTGGGGTTCGAGGGCACCATCGTCTGGGACACGACAAAACCGGATGGTACCCCGAGAAAACTGCTTGACGTGAGCAAACTGAACGGGTTGGGCTGGCGACCTTCCATTCCTCTGCGGGACGGAATCACCAGAGCGTACCGGCAATTCCTCGAACACGAAAACAACGCGCGCGGGCGTTCATGACGACCGCCGGCCCGTCAGCACGGGTATGAGGGGTTCAACGACCTGTGGACTGGTACGGTATAATCAAGACGACCGTCGGTATCCTGGCGATTGTGAATCCGCTGGGAGCGGTCGGAACCTTCCTCAGCGCCACGGAAAACCTTCCGGCCGCCGCACGGCGGAAAACCGCCGACACCGCCGCAGTCACCGTCACGGTAACACTCCTCGTAGCGGCGTGGGTGGGCGAAACGATCCTTCACTTCTTCGGTATCAGCATCCCCGCGTTCCGCGTCGGCGGCGGCATTCTTGTTCTCAGCATGGCCATCTCCATGCTTCACGCGCGGCCATCACCCGCCAAACAGGTTCCTGAAGAAGCGGCGGATGCAGTTGAACGGCAAGCAGTCGGGGTTGTTCCGCTGGGCATCCCTCTCATGTCAGGTCCCGGTGCGATCGCCCTTGTGATTGTGGAATCTCACCGAGCCCCGACGGTGCCGGAGCGTCTCCTCGTGAGCCTTTGCATCGTGCTGGTTGCCGTTGTGTCGTGGACGATTCTCCGCCTCGCCGGACTGTTGGCCAAGCGTCTCACCCGCACCCACATCAACATCTCGACTCGTCTGATGGGCCTTATCCTCGCCGCCATCGCCGTGGAGTTCATTGCCAGCGGCGCGCTGGTCCTCTTCCCGGGGTTGCGGTAGGCCTCCTATTCCACCGCGAACGTCACACTCACCACCGCCGTCACATCCTTTTCGCGGGACGACGTGTCGTTGATTCCGTAATCGCTCACCATGGTGGAGTTCCGCGGGGTGATCTGGAACACGCCCATGCGTGCGCTCCGGACTGCTCCTATCCTGGAGCCAACCGCCTGCGCGATGGTTTCCGCGCGCTTGCGGGCGTCCTGTGCGGCTTCCGCAAGCATCTCCACGCGCACGCTTGCCAGATTCGAATACACGAACTCGGGTGGATTCGAGGAAATCGGCACGCCTTCTTTCATGAGGTCAGGCGCGTCAGCGGAAAGCCGGGTGATCCGGTCAACGTCCTCCGACTGAATCTCGAACCCCTGGAATATCTGGTATGCGATGATGCGCCCGGTCATATGCCCGCCGGAAAGCACTTCCTGAATCTGATTCGTCTGCATCGCCTGAAATGTGACAGCGCTGTCGGGGATTCCCTGCTCACGGAAGTATGCCCGAACGCGTTCCGAGTAACGCTTCACGTCCCCGTACGCCTCCTGCATGGAGGGCTTCTGGGCGGAGACGCTCCCGCGCCACACCACCCGATCCGATGTAATTGCCTTCTTCGCGGAGCCGGTTACGGTGATGGTGTCTCCCGCCCGTTTCGCGCGGTTCACGGCCGCGTATCCCACGAATGACGCAATCACCAGCGCGAGTGCCAGCGCAAGCATCCCGGCGAATTGCTGAGGAAACTTCTCCGACATGGCGCCTCCTTCCTTTGGGTGAGATTGCCTACGCAGAATATAACGACGCATTCCGGACCTTCAGAACGTGGCGCGTCCCAGACCCCGGGAAAAGAAGAAGGGGCAAGGTTGAACCCGCCCCTTCTCCGCGTACCGGTTGGGTTCTTCCGGCTCAGCCCAGCCGAATGCGGATGCCTGCGATTTCCCATGGCCGGAACGAACGGCGTACCCTTCCGCCCTCCATGTTCAACCGCACGCCCCTGTTCCATTCCATCAGGTCGGTGTCATACGCCTCGACAACAGGCCGGTCGAACGTGATCGTTACGTCGGTTGCCGCGCCTGTGGTTTCGTACAGGTGAAGCACCCAGTCGTCGTTGTCCTCCGCCTTCTTCAGCGCTGCGAGAACGATGTTCGGCGCTCCAATTCGTATCATGCTGTGGGTATCGGGTCGCGCGCCTTCGTGTGGAATCTCGCGTGTCGTGATGATGGGCGCGTTGAGCATGTGGGCTTCGCGCACCGTGGCAGCTTCAGTCCAGTTTCCCAGGTGAGGCAGAAGTGCGTAGGTGAACTCGTGCCGCCCTTCGTCGGACTGATCCTGCGATTTGTGCGCCACGGTTGTGCGAAGAAGGGTGACAGTCATCGTGCCGTCGGCGCGGCGGGAATGGCCGTACCGTCCGTTGTTGAGCACCGAAAGACCCCACTTATCGTTTGAGACGTCCATCCACGTCTGCGTTGCGCGGTCGTTGTCCGGAATCGGCCGCTGGACGGCGCCCCACGGCACTTCGCACGTCCACGGAGCATCGGCCGGCAGCGCAACCGGAATAAGCGCCTTCATCGTGAAATTGGCCTCGTGACAATCGATGGTGGTATGAACTTCCACGCGCGGACTGGTACGGGTGATGCGGAACTCCTGCACGAATGTCGAACGATGCCAGGTCGTTGTCACGCGGATTGCCGCACGCACGTCGCCATCTTCGACCACTTCGGTCCGTACGGTCTGGTTCATCCAGCGAACCGGGCCTTCCGGGCACAGATGCCACGGATTTCCGACGTCGCCCTGTCCTTCAATCGCACAGGCTTCCTTTCCGTCCGGGAGCACGTTCCGGTTCAGCCGCTTATCGAACAACTTCGATACCCAGCCCGTTCGCGGGTTGATCGTTACGCGAACGAAGTCGTTGTCCAGGGTCAGTCGGTCCGCGCCCACCATTGATGAGAACACTCGTTCATCACGGTGCGCGGGGTGGAGCCAGACCGTTTTGTACCCCATGGCCGGAATCCCATCCGGCTGGACGAGAAGGCGGAAGTTCTTGTTCGTCTTGTCGAATGTGCCGATATCGGTAGAAAGGGTCTGCGCCGGAACCGGCCTCCCGTTCCCGTCGCGGACTTCGAACCCGTCGCAGTAGCTGTGCGGCTCGGTGAGCAGGATCTCCGCCGGGTCATTTCGGTCCCACCCGAGCGTGTTGAAGAGCACGACGGGGATACCATCCCCTTTGGTATTGATCGTAGAGGCGAGCACGTTTGCCACGGCGTTCGTTCCGATGGAGCAGATGCTGTCCACCTCGTCGTAGCGCTTGTACGCCTCCTCGTAGGCTTCAAAGATGGCCGTCCCCGGGAAGATGTCGTGCATCTGGTTGAAAAGCGTCAGGCGCCACGCCCGCGCGGCATGTTTGGTCGGATAAATCCCGCCGTCGCGCATTGCAAGCGTCGCCATCGCCTCCAGCGTACGCAGCCCCCATTCCGAACGACGGTTGCGCAACTTCACCTCTGCGAAGGTGCTGTACGCCCCCACGTTGTTGTGCCGGTGGTCCGTTGTGCTTATAAACTCGCCCTGAACCACGCGCAAGCCGTCCGCGGCGGTATCAACGGAAGAAAAGAACCGGTGCGGCGTGGAAAACTCGATTTTCGGAAATGCCGCGAGCGCGCGCAGATTCTCAATACCCTGCGGGCTTCCCGGCCACGGCGGAGTAAGGTCGTCCCCGTCCAGCAGCATGCACGCCGGAATGGTCGTCGCCTTCATGTGCTCGCACACGTTGCGGATGACTTTGTCCTGTTCGATCATCTGCGCGGAATCATAGTGGCTGGTCATGTAGTGCGCGAACACGCGGGTCCCGTCCAGGCCCTCCCACAGAAACTGCCCCCCGTGCGGCGCCTGATACCAGTTCCCGAACACGAACGCGTTGATTCCGCACAGCTTCCAGATCTGCGGCAGAGTGTTGGCGTGGCCGGAGAAGTTGTCGGGTGCCCAGTGCAGCGAAATTTCCTTGCCAAAGCGCTGTTTGAAGTACCGTTTCGTGTACAGCAGGTGCCGCACCCAGCTTTCGCCCCCCGGCATGAAGCTTTCCGGTTCGCTGAACGTTGCTCCGGGGATGTCCCACCGACCTTCTTTCACGCGACGGGCAATCGCCTTTTCGGTGGCCGAATCCTCCAGATGCACGTACATCGGTGGCTGATCCTGCGCGAACGTGTAGGCAGGGTCGACCTCCATGATTCGCAGCGCCTGATCAAACAGCGCGCGCGCGATTCGCTTTGTCTCAGAGAAATCCCATCCCCAGGAGAGATCCACGTGCGAGTGCGGGACGATGTGCACTGTGTACTGCTTCGCCAGTGAGTCCAGTTGCCTGAGCAGCTCGTTCGCCTCCACGACTTGCGCCAAAAACACCTCGGGCGCAGCATCGGGGTCCACCGCCGCAACGTACCGCGCCAGAACATCGTTGATCGCCGTCGTGTGGACGGGTTGCGCCGCGCGCCATTGCATCACGAAATCAAGGCTGCGTCGAAGCGTTTTCACCTGCCGCAACCGGGGTGATTGGAACAGGATCAGCTTCAGCATTTCGCTCGAAAGCCCGCCCTCCTCCGATTTTATGGCGATCTTGAGCCCATTCGCCATAAGAGCGGGCACCGGGAAGCTGATCGTTGGCTCGAACCCCTCGCCAAGCTTCATTCCGTTCACCCAGATCGTCAGGTGGCCTCCGATGACGAATCTTCCGCTGATTGGTTCGGAAAGCAGGGGAGACGCGGGAACGGAAGCCCGCAACCACGCGGTGGCCCAGCGTTTCGTTGCCAGATGCCGCCACCCCTCGTCCCACGCCGAATCATCGTATTCCGGCGATTCCGCGCCGCGCGCCTCTCCGATGATCGCTTTCCACGTCACCGGCAGTTCATTTGCCTTGAGTAGCTCCAGAATTCGGGTAAGGCGGTCTTCCATGTGGGTTCTCCGGAAATTCGGGTCTGTGTGGGTGGCCAAATCGTTGCAGACGTAACATAAATGCGCGATCTCTGCGGAACAACGCTCAGCGGGCGAGACGACGGCGAACCCCCGGAACAAAAAAGGAGCGGGCGCGTTTGCGCGCCCGCTCCCGCCTGTCCGAAAGCCTCGTTCTCTACGCGTTCTCAGTTCGGTATTGTCACGCCGATGAACAGCGTGCTGTTGTCCCGTTTGACGAGGAGCAGCACCGAGTCCCCCGCTTTCACCGCGGCGATCTTCCGCTCGAATTCCTGCACGTTCGCCACGGGCTGCAGGTTGACCTCCTGAATGATGTCCCCCTGGCGCAGGCCACGGCTGGCTGCGGGGCTGTCCGGGTCCACCGCCGTTACGAGA
>JAKPPK010000470.1 GCA_029547385.1 Candidatus Latescibacterota bacterium | reverse complement strand
GTTCGCCGGCATGGCCAATGCGGTGATCGAACGCAAGGGCGCAAACTGGCTGTTGGGCGCGGAAGCGAATCTGGAGCGGCGACGTCAACCGGTATCCGGAATCCTGGCAGTGAACCGCAGGCAGGTGGACACATGGGGCGGACTTGCACTGGTGCACCGGCGTTTCAGCGAAAGATGGGGATGGACGCTGCGGGGGGACTTCACCACCCAGGTTACGACATGGACGAATCTGGCCGTGACGGCACCTCCAAGAGAACCATTGGCTCGGAACTGGACGGTCACGAGCGGTCCCATCTTTTTCCTGGGGAACAGGCTTCGCGCGCGGGTCAACTACACGTTTGATCTTCAGGAAGAGCGGGCAGTGGGAACGTACGCCCTTGAACGAAGCCATCACCATCGCTTCGAGTTCGGGCTGAGCCACGTGTTCTGACCCGCACAATGAACCGCAGGTGCACAACAGACTTCGCCAATCGCACGCGTCGTTCATCCTTCCCGCGGGCCGCTATGTTGACCGTGCCCCTGTATGCTGCTATCTTTTTCGCATGTTCTGGCACCGGTGCGAACATTTGGCCGGTTGCCCGTCTCAACCCATCACAGACGAGGTGCTCACATCGTTCTAATGCGGAAGCCCAAACCGATGGCTCCGGTACAGAAAAATGAGGACCGCACACGGGTGAACCAGCATATCAGGGTCCCCGAGGTACGGCTTGTCGGAGCTGACGGCGAACAGATCGGAATTGTCAACACTCGTGAGGCGCTCCGAATGGCGGAGGAGCAGGGGTATGATCTCGTGGAGGTCGCCCCGAACGCGTTACCTCCAGTGTGCCGCCTCATGGATTACGGGAAATTCCGATACGAGCAACAGAAGAAAACCCGGGCGATTACGAAGAACCGGGGCGGGGAACAGAAGGAAATCCAGATGAGGCCGAACATCGATCTGAACGATTATCAGACGAAGTTGCGGCACGCAAAGGAGTTTCTGGCAGGTGGCGACAGGGTCAAGCTGACCGTGCGATTCCGCGGTCGAGAACTCGCTCACCGCGACATCGGGCGGGATCTTCTTGAGCGGTTCGCGAAAGACCTCGCGGGAGACGGCCGGATTGAAGGGGGCGTTTTCGAGGAAGGTCGTAATACGAGTCTTAACGTGGTTCCTTCTCGATCCGGTGGCAGCGGAGCGGCTCCCGCTTCAGCTTCTCCCGCTTGAAAAGTTCTTGACGCCGACTCGATAAACGAGAAACAACCGAGCCATCCGGGTATCGTACGGATGGCTCGTTTTCTTTCGCTTCGTCAGCGCAGGATTCACGCCATGTGAACTTCGACGTTGTCGGCAACAGCACCCAGTATTGTGAAGTCCGTCCGGCACGTCTGAAGTATCGTCGCAGGGACCAGCGTGTTGACCCGCCCGTGCGATGCAAACCGGGCGATGAATCTTTGCCAGCTATCCTTCCCGAATGCTCCATCCAGCCAGAAACTTCGGTGCTTGGCTCGTACAATCTGAGCGGGACCGATGGTGTTCGCCTTCGGAGGAACCCAGGACCAATCGCCCCCGAAGCTGTGGAGCGCGTTCTGCATGATAGTCATTGGATGGAGTTCCACCAACCTTGGACCGGCCTTCATGTACGCATCGAGGTCGTTACCAAACTCAAAACCGAGATGTGGCTCCCAGAAGGCGATGTGACCACACCAGCCTACACCGCCGTACACCACGTCCACTTCCCCTTCGTCTTCAATCATCTTCCCGTAGTTCTTGATAACCGCTTTCGTGGGAAAGTGAATGTTCTTCTCGCTCGGGCGAAGGTTCTTGTGGATTCGGCCGTAGAAACTTTCCATCATCGCACGCTGGAAAGATCCTTCCCAGTCCGCGGGCGCGGTGTTCCCCTCGGCGTCGGCGTATTCGTCCATGTTGAAAGAAACGACATGATCCAGTGATAGCCGCATCGAGTTAATGATTTCTGCCGCAATGGGATACTGGCCCATAGGACCCACAGGAAAAATCGCGACAAACTTTCTTCCCTCGTCGCGGGCCTTCTTGATTCGCTGCACGATATCAAGAGCGAACGCGAGATTGAGATCCGCGATGTTTTCGATGATTCGGATGCGGAATTCCGGGTTCGGGTGTCTGGTCAGGTCCTTTTTTTTGATGGCCCGAACGCGCGCACATTCCGCCGCGTCCTGAAAAGGAATGAACTTGGCGAGGCTCAACGTGAAGGCTGACATGACGCACTCCTTTCGTTTTTGAAGGCTGCACCGTATGCCGGAACCGCATTCGAAAGGATAGCCAACGCGCCGGACAGGAAAAAGAGGCACCGGGTTGTTTTGCTCCTCCGGCGGGCCGTCCGTAAGTTATGTATACTCTACGGTCTGAACGAAGGCATAGTTTTCGCGGGGTAGGATCAAGCATGTCTGCGCTCTTGCTGGCAAGCGTTCTCAGTTACCTCCTGGGTGCATTTCCCACCGCGATCATCGTCGGCAAGTTGTTGCGCGGGATTGATGTCCGCGACTACGGCAGTCGTAATGCGGGGGCAACGAATGTCTGGCGCGTGCTCGGTGCGGGGCCTGCACTTTTCGTTCTGGCAATTGACGCCCTGAAAGGTGCGGGGGCCGTGCTTCTGATAGCCAGGATCGCCAGCGATTGTTGCCCGTGGGATCCCCTGACAACACAGGTCATCTGCGGCATGATGGCGGTGGTTGGCCACATCTGGACGGTGTTCGCGGGGTTCCGCGGGGGAAAAGGCGTTGGAACCGGTGCGGGAGTGTTCGCGGCGTTGGCCCCATGGTGCGTCCTGATCGCAACGGTTTCGTTTGTGGCTGTGGTGGCTCTGACAAGGTACATCTCCGCAGGGTCGATCACCGCCGCGTTCGTGCTGGCAGCGGGTCTGGTTATTCAGCGTCTGTTCTTCCCTGAATCCCTGCCCATACCGGTAGTTGTGATCGGGTGTGTTGTCGCGGCGGTGGTAATCGTCAAACACCGCACGAACATCCAGCGCCTTATCAACGGCACCGAGAATCGTTTCGGCAAACCCGCGTCAGCAACTCTTGCGGAAAAAGAGGGGCACCGTTCGTGAATGTTGTCGTGATGCGGGCCGGCAGTTGGGGAAGCGTCCTGTCGGGGCTTCTGGCCAGAAATGGGCACAGAGTCAGCCTGATCGCGCCGCATGAGGCTTTGCGCACGGAACTTCTGACGTACCGCGAAAACCGAAAGGCGCTCCCCGGCGTCCCGATTCCTGACACAGTGGCAATTCTTTCCGCACCGGACGATGTGCTGGAAAGTGCCGACATGGTGGTGTTTCCCGGTCCGTGTGAATTGATGCGCGATATGGCGCGTTCAGTGAAATCTGCCAACTGGCAGGGCAAACTGGTCGTCACGGCAGCCAAGGGCATCGAGCAGGGTTCTTTCAAGCGTATGTCCGAACTTCTCGCGGAGGAACTTCCCGAAGTGCCTCCGGACGAAATCGTGGCGCTTTCCGGTCCGAGTTTCGCGCGATTTGTCGGCCTGGGTCACCCGACGACGGTTGTTGCGGCGGCACGGTCGGAGAAAGCTGCGGTAGCGGCTCAGCGGGCATTCATGAGCAGCACATTCCGTGTGTATTGCTCACCCGATTCCCTCGGCGTGGAACTCGGCGGAGCACTGAAAAACGTGATCGCAATCGCCGCCGGTATGTCGGACGGGCTCGGGTTTGGGGACAACACCCGCGCCGCATTGATGACACGAGGGCTCGCCGAAATCACCCGGCTCGGATTGGCTATGGGCGCGCAGCTACCCACCTTCCTCGGCCTTTCCGGCGTAGGAGACCTCGTGCTTACGTGTTCCAGCCGGGAGAGCCGAAACCATTTCGTCGGGGAACAGGTCGGAAAGGGCCGGACGCTGAAAGAGGTGCTCCAAGGCATGGTTACCGTCGCAGAAGGAGTGAAGACCGCCCCCGCTGCGATCGGTCTGGCGGAGAAATGGGGCGTGCCGATGCCGATAGCGAGTGAGGTCAACGCGGTTCTTTTCGAAGAAAAGAAACCACAGGATGCGGTCACTGCGCTGATGATGCGTGACCCGAAACCCGAACACTGGAGCTGAATCCATCCGCGGGACGGTTGTTCGTCCTGCAATCCGAGGTAAAAATGCTCAAACGCAGATTCACGCGCCTGTACTGGCGCATTGGTGAAGTCGCAGAAATCACCGGAATTTCCCAGCAGACGTTGCGAGCCTGGGAGCAGGAACTGGCCATATTGCGTCCGCGGCGCGATGCGAGCGGCGTACGGGTGTACCGGGAGCGAGATTTCCGCATCGTTCTCGTTCTGCAACAGCTCATCGAGAAGGAAAAGTGGTCCGTTTCCGACGTGAAAGAGCTTCTGGTGGCCGCGCCCGACGAAATTCGGGCCATGATCAACGCGGTGCCCCCGGAAGCGCTGGAGGGGACACCCGATGAGAATGAACCGTCCACAACAGCGCGCACAGTTGAAAAACCGGAGGTCGCTGCAACTCCTCATGAGGACAAGAACGAAGAACCGGCTCAGGCGGGCGTTCGGCTTGCAGGAGCCGCGGTGCCGCGGGAAACCGAACAAGAAGTGACGGAGGCTCCGGCTGAAGAACCGGGCTCCGGCGGTGGTGAAGTTGTCGAGACTCCCGCGGTTGGTGCCGCAGCATACCCACCTGCGGAAACGGAAGAACGCGAACTCGCGGGCGCTTCTTCACCAACGCTTCCGCTCACCGAAGAACCATCGACCGTTGTCGACGCCGCCGAAGCGGAAGAGACGGCCGAACCGGCGTCGGGCGAGATGTCCGCCGAAGAGCGCTCTTTTCCCGCCGAAGGTGTGTCGGAAACTGAAGAGACATGGCAGGACACCGGACTCCCTCCCTTTGCTACGGAGACTCCGGCCGAACCTGAACGGGAACCCGTGGAGGCTCCTACCTCCACAGAGCCTGTCGTTGAGACTTCAGACGGAGACATGGATCTCGCCGCGTCCGCGCCGCCAATTGAACGCGAGGAATTGGCGCCCGTGGAGGTCCAAGATGCGACACCAAGCGTTCCGGTTGAAGCCAATCTGATGGAGCAACCGGTGTTGCCGGGGGACCAAATCGCCACGGCTGAGGATGTGTCACCAGCTACCGAGACGGGTTACCACCCGGAAGAAGAGGATCGCGAGCAGGTTTTCGCCGCGGCGGAACAGATCGAGTCATTCGTCCACAGCGAAGGAATGGCCGAAGAGACAGCGGGCGGGCCGGCGGCTGGAGAGGCGACGGAAGAAATCGGCATGGCGGCGCCGGTTTGGACGCCGGTGGAAGAAGAGGGCGAGGCCTCTTTGCAGGGAGAGCCGGAAGCGGCGACGCCCCGCGAAGCTTCTTCGCCGGATTCCGAGTTCGAACCGGAGCCGGAGCTCGCGGAATCGGGGGAGAAAGAGCACCTGAATCAGCCGGTCGTTCCCGAGGTTGCTGCCGAAGAAAGCGAACCATCCCCCGCTGTGCAACCATGGGACGGGGCACCTGTGACCGACGTTGCCGAAACGCCTCCCTCCACGTCGATTCCGGAACCCGAACCACTCCCCTCAGCAACTCCGACAATCGGAGAAGCCGGGAGCGAGATCCTGGCGGCTGCCGAAACGGCAGCGCAGATCGCGGAGAGCGTTTCTTTGGAAGCGCCAGAAAACGAAGGTGCTGATGGGACGCGGGATTCCATTGCCAATATGGCGTTCCCGCAGGAGCAGCCTGAATCCGCGCCGGAAACGGGTGCTCCTTCTGATGCGAATGTGGCCTCGGAAACAGAACCGGGCGAGACCGACACCGAGGAAGAAGAGGCAATCTCACCCCTCCTCGCCATGCCGGCGGACACACAAACCGAGCTTTCCACCCACGAGGAGATCGAGCCGCCGCGTCCGGAAAGGCGGGAGGTTTTCGAGCTCATCGCGTCCGAGGCGGTGCCAGTCCCGGAGACTCTTCCGAGATCTGTGGTCGAGGACCTGCGCGCGTTACGTGAGGAACTGGCAGCCATTGCCGAGATGGTGAGAATGCTGGTTGAGCCGTCTCCCGAAAGCACCGAGGCAACGAAGGATGTCAGTGACGAACGGGCACTCGCTGAGTGCTCATCCGGAGATGAGAAGTCGTCTGATGCGTAGCGAGGTTTGAGGGGGGTTAAATGGAGAGGAAATCCGTGAAGTCCTCACCACGGATTGCCCGGGACGCATCTCGCGCAGCGGAATCGTCACCCGCTCAGTTGCCGGGGCTCCGCCTCCTGAGTTCGTTTCTGCAGTACATCACGGCTGAGCGGGGCCTTTCGCAGAATACCCAGGCTGCCTACCGACGGGACCTGGACCGTTACGTGCGTTTTCTGGAAACGAAACGCGGGGGAATGACTCCCCGAACAGCAACCAGGGAGGACGTGTCGTCTTTTTTCTCATGGTTGCGGGGCCAGAACCTCGCGCCGAGCAGTATCGCTCGAACGATGTCCGCCGTGCGCGTTTTTCACAGGTTTCTGCAGAACGAAGGTGTGGCGGAATCCAACCCGACCGGCACCCTTGATACGCCAAAACTCGAGCGAAATCTTCCCGAGGTTCTCAGTCGAAACGAGATCGAGCGTCTTCTGAACGCACCTGACCCGGTTACTCCACTTGGGCTTCGCGACCGTGCTATGCTGGAATGCGCGTACGCGACCGGTCTCCGCGTAAGTGAGCTCATTTCCATCGACATACGCAACCTGTTTTTCAACGAAGGCTTCATCCGCGTAACCGGAAAAGGGAACAAGGAACGTCTTGTCCCCATCGGACGAAAGGCGGTAGAGTGCATCAGCGCTTATGTTGCTACGGCGCGCAGCGCAGTTGCAAAACCAGAGTCGGGCAACGTACTCTTTTTGAACTGGAGAGGCAGGCCTTTGACGAGGATGGCCTTCTGGCAGATGCTCAAGAATTACTGCCGTAAGACCGGTATCACGAAAACCGTCAGCCCGCACACGTTGCGACATTCGTTCGCCACGCACCTGCTTGAGGGCGGAGCAGACCTCCGGGCAGTCCAGGAAATGCTTGGACACAGTTCCATCGCAACCACCCAGATATACACGCACGTAGACCGGGAGCATCTGAAGGCAATGCACCGCCAATTCCATCCGCGTGGTTGAAACCACGGCGCGCGGTTATGGGCTCCGCATATCGTAACCGGCGTCAAAACGGAGTGTAATATGCGAGAATCGTTTTCAATCCCTCTGATAACTCTCTTCGGTTTTCTCCTTCTCGCGTGCGCGACTGAAACCTACGCCACCGGCACCCTCGGCCAGCTTGACGAGCAGCGACTGAGGCAGACAGTGGATTCGCTGTACGGGTCTCCGTATCGATACGGCGGCAGATCGCGGGAAGGTTTTGATTGTTCCGGTTTTGTAGGGACGGTGTTCCAAGACCAGGGCATAGAACTTCCGCGCAGCTCGAGAGAGATGTACCGGGTGGGAGATCCGGTCAAAAGAAACCAGCTCGCGGTCGGCGATCTGGTTTTTTTCAGAACGCGTGGAAGAAGGCGAGGGGTCAGCCACGTGGGTATCGTCAACGGGCCGGATTCATTCGTGCACGCGAACACGAGACGAGGCGTCATCACGGAGAGACTGACGGACCCGTACTGGAAAGCGCGTTACGTCGGCGCACGACGGGTGGCTACTCCTGTCAGTCCGCCTCCCGCTCAGGAAATTGCCGAAGACAGCTATCCGTTCAACACCTCCTCGCTCGTCAATACCCCCACGATCGCGCTCTGCCCGGGGAAAGGACTTTCTGCGCTGAGTTTTGCAACCGGCTTTCGCGGGGATGTGGCCATCAGTCCGGAGTTCACCTTCATGAACCGCCTTCAGGCAGGCGCTTCTGTTCGCCTCCGAAGAGCGGTAGGGACGGGTACGCCTTCGATTGCGGTGCCAAGTATCAGAGCGAAGCTCCGCATCAACGAACAGATCGGGCAGATACCCGGTTTCGCGATCGGGTTTGACTCGGAGAGAGACGAACTCACCTATTCCACGGCGTTGGGTGATTCCACAGCTTCCTCGCCCCGCCGGGGGTTGTTCGCGGTGGGAAGCGGAACACTTGTCTACCCCAGGAGCTTTTTCCTGGGGCGTGGAACCGGGCACGCAGGTGCAAGCCTTTCATCATTCGCCGGCAACGGCATCAAACGGAACCTTTCCTTTTTCATGGGGGTAGATCAGCAGCTTCTCCAGCGCATGACGCTCCTCGGGGAAATTGACAACATCATGGGCGTGGGCGGTTGGCGAGCGAACGTCGGCGCCCGTTTCAGCATCACTGATGATGCAGTACTCGAATACGCGGTGCTCCACATGGCCGGAGACAACATCCGCCCCGACAAAGTCCTCAAGTTCAGTTTCAGCGTGCCCTACTGATCGTTTCCCCGTCACCTCTGTTTTTCTGCCTTTTGCGCGCAACTCGGACGCACTTTGCCCGTCAACGGGATCGTACATCAATGGAAGTCGCGACTTTTCACCACCTCCGGCCTGGGAGTGACACGCGGCACCCATAACCGGCGTGCAATGAGGTGCGTAATACCACTCCTCGATTGAATCTCTCCCGTAACACCCAGAAATGACGTGGTCTTGGCAAGAATTCGATGCCGCTGGTAGATGTCCTTCCAGATGATCAGGTTCGCGTGGCCTGTCTCATCTTCGAGCGTCATAAAGGTCACACCGTTGGCATTTCCCGGACGTTGCCTGCAGATGACGAGACCGGCATACCTGACCAGAGAACGATCTTGAAGCGCGCGGATTTCGGAGGCACTCAGTATCCCCTGAGCGGAGAGCAAAGGCCTGAGCGCCAGCAGGGGATGTGCCCGTGTGCTGTGCCCGGACGCTCGGTAATCCCACGCGGTCTTGTCCGCTTCAGACAGAAGCTCAAATACCGGTTCCGGGTCGGGTTCTGCCACGGCAAGAGGCAATGTGTCGGTACGTGAAGCTCCCTTGACACGCCACACTGCCTGACGCCGGTGCCGTTCGAGACTCTCAAACCCGCCTGCCTGTGCGAGAGAACGCAGAACGCCCTCGTCCAGACTGGTGCGCCGGACAAAATCATCGATATCAGAGAAAGGGCCGTTGATACGCGCATTCTGAATCGTTTCTGCATCCTTCTTCCCGAGCCCGTTCACGTGCCTGAGCCCCATTCGAACTGCAAATTCCCCATCAGGCAAGGGTTCCAGCGTGCAATCCCATGAGCTCCACGACACATCCACAGGCCTGACGGACACACCGTGCCGTATGGCGTCCTGAACCAGTGTTGCAGGGCTGTAGAAACCCATCGGTTGCGCGTTGAGGATGGAGCACAGGAACTCCGCGGGATAGTGGCACCTCAACCATGCAGACGCGTAGGAAATCAGCGCGAAACTTGCACTGTGGGATTCCGGAAAACCGTATTCACCAAATCCCTTTATCTGCTCGAAAACCCGCTCGGCAAATGCTTTGTCGATCCCCTTTTCTCTCATCCGGTTCACAAGACGATCGTGGTGCCGTTCCAGCCCGCCCTTTTTCTTCCACGCGGCCATGTCGCGCCGCAACTGGTCCGCCTCGCCGGGGGAGTAGTCAGCCGCCACCATTGCAAGTTTCATCACCTGTTCCTGGAACAGAGGGATGCCGAGCGTCCTTTGAAGCACGGGTTCAAGGCAGGGATGAGGGTAGATAACTGCCTCTTCGCCATTGCGGCGCCGCAGGTACGGGTGCACCATCCCTCCGGTAATCGGACCCGGCCGAATGATGGCAATTTCGATCACGAGATCGTAGTAGTTCCGGGGACGCAGACGTGGAAGCATCGCCTGTTGCGCACGACTTTCTATCTGGAACACGCCGACAGTATCACCCCGGGCAATCATGTCGAAGGTTGCCCGATCATCCGCCGGTATCGTCGCCATGGAGAGATTCACGCCCCGGTGGGATGCCAGCAGATGAAAACAGATATCCAGTTGTGTCAGAGCTCCGAGCCCGAGAAGATCGAGTTTGAACAGGCCCAGCGCCTCCACATCGTCCTTATCCCATTGAATTACGGTGCGCTTCTCCATAGTAGCGTTTTCGACCGGAACAATGTCGAGAATCTCCTCTGCACCGAGCAGAAAGCCACCGGGATGAATGGACAGATGCCGGGGCATTCCGATGATTTCATTGGAGATAGTCAGAAGGTGCCGGTGAAGTGGCTGATCGGGATCCAAACCGGCGTCACGCAGGGATGTGTCGGTGAGGTCGCCGTACGATGACGTAAGTTTTGCCAGACGGTCACACGCACTCTCCGCCATTCCGAGCACTTTGCCCACTTCCCGGATCGCCCGTTTTGCCCGGTATCGTACTACGTTTGCTACCATGGCCGCTCTGGATCGCCCGTATTCGTCATAAACGTGTTGAATAACCTCTTCTCTGCGCTCGTGCATAATGTCGAGATCGATGTCAGGCGGCTCGGCACGCTCGCGGCTGATGAACCGCTCGAAAAGAAGCCCCATACGCACCGGGTCTATCGCAGTAATACCGAGACAGAAGCAGACCGCGGAATTCGCGGCTGACCCGCGCCCCTGGCAGAGAATTCCTTCGCGCCTGCAATACCGAACAATCTCCCACATCGTTACAAAGTAGCCGGTGTATTTGAGTTCCGTGATAAGGCTCAGTTCTTTCTCCACTTGCAGGGTGACTTCATCAGGAATGCCGTCGGGATAACGCTGGGCTGCCCCTTCATACGTGATTTTTCTCAACCACTCTTCGCCCGTCATACCGTTGGGCAATTGGCCTGAAGGGTAACGATAGGCAATCTCGCGCATGGTGAATGTGCAGGAATCAGCCACGGCGCATGTTCGTTCAAGGGATTCGAGATCGTCGCGGTAGAGGCGCTTCATTCGCGCTGGTGATTTCAGGTCGTACTCGGCGTTCGGCTTCAGCCGCCTTCCTGCTGAGGAAAGCGTCACTCCATGCCGGATACACGTCATTACATCCTGCAACGGGCGGCGCGACACTTCGTGGTAAAGCACTTCCGGTACCGCAAGCGTCGGCAGGTCGTACTTCCGCGCACGAAGACGCAGAAGCGCTTCCTTTGCAACGTCATCAGCCCTCCGATGGCGGGAGATGATCACATGGAGGTGGTCATGAAAGGCTTCTTTGAGTTGGCGGGCTACGATATCGGGATCCGCCTTGCGCAGGAGCAGGCTTCGATCTCCACCCCAGAGAGCCAGAAGGCCTTCCGAATGCGAGCAGACCTCCTCCCATGAAACCTTGCTCTCACCTTTTGGCGAGCGCATCCTCCCCGCGCTGATGAGTCGACAGAGGTTCGAGTAGCCTTTCCTTGTGCGGCAGAGAAGAATGATCGTTGAACCGTCATCCAGCGAAATCTCAGACCCGATTATGAGCCGTGCTCCAGTGGATTCTGCTGCCAGAAGAGCCTGTACCGCGCCATATACACCGTCCCTGTCGGTGAGAGCAATCGCATGCAATCCGAGTGTTGCAGCCTGCTCTACCAGTTCCGATGGATGCGACGCCCCCTCAAGGAACGAGAAATTGCTTTTGCACCAGAGAGCTGCATACGACACTATTCAACCTCTCCCTGGATGAACCAGTCGGCGCGGGAATAGTCATAATAGACCCACAGCAGGCGCCCTTCGTTTGTCAGTATGAACCGGTACTCCCGCACGGTCTTTCTCGACCACCAGTCGCCAGAAATACGGTATTCTCCCACCACGCGATTACCCGTTTTACGGTATTCATCGGGAAGGCGCTGCGGCACTGTGTAGATACGCCGCATGTAAGGAAATTCCTCGGATACGTCGCAAGGATTCGGAACGGGGACGGAGCGGGCGATGTCCCAGTGAAACGAGCGTTCCGGCAGGTGTTCATCGGCGAGATGAGCTGTTACCACGGCATCATCGCCGAACGCCGCGCGAATACGTGCAAGCGCTCGTTCTCCGGCTACGCGGTTTCGAGGCTCCGGCACGTCGAACAGATCCCTCTTTGCCGTGTAGGCAGGTGATGACTGAACCGAGAGAACGATCTCCTCAACTGCCGAGGGAGGAGGCCCGGCTTCGATACGGAGATGCACAAGCTCCATAAGCCGCTGGATGTTGCCTGTGGGGTTACTCGGCGTGACTTCCGACGAATACGGCAGGCCGGTATCAAGTGTGCAGGTCCAGTGGATACTCCGTATGAGTTCTCCTTTTTTCTCCACTTCGCCTGCGAGTGTTGTAAGCATTTTCTCCAGAAACCGACAGAGCCGCTGAGTGTCGCGTTCCGGCGTATCGAATATCATACGCCGCGCATGAAGCGGTTTTTCCACATCTGCCTGAAGAGGCTGCCAGAGGTCTCCACACGCGCTTTTGTACAGGCGAAACACCTGCTCGCCATACCGCAAGCGCAAGCCGTACACAGGCAGGCGAAGGAGATCCTCTACGGTGTTTACGCCGAGCAGACCGAGTTCCTGATTCGTGTCGGGGAGCAACCCGAACGCGTTGAGTGACACGGCGAGCGCTGCCTTTCGCTCGTGTTCCGGTGAAGGAAACACAGTCTCCCCTTTCCGCGTTTTTGCCGCAGCGTACGTACCGAATCGAGTAAACCCAACTGCGATTGAGCTGGTAAATCCCTCCGAGCGGACTGCCTTCCATACTTCCTTCGACCATGAGGTTTCCGAGCCAAACAGCCCGGTGAGACCGCCTGCGTTGAGGTGAAACACACCCGGCTCCCCGGCGTCCGGCTCCACGTCCGGGGTAAACGCTCTCATACGCCGCGAGAGCAGGGCGATACAACCGGCGAGGTCTTC
>JAKPPK010000169.1 GCA_029547385.1 Candidatus Latescibacterota bacterium | reverse complement strand
CATGGCCAAGCAGAAATTTGAGCGGACGAAGCCGCACGTGAACATTGGCACGATTGGTCACGTAGACCACGGGAAGACGACGTTGACGAGCGCGATCACGAAGGTGCTTGCGGAGACGGGCGGAGCGACGGTGATGGAATTTGACGCGATCGACAAGGCGCCGGAAGAGAAGGAGCGGGGGATCACGATCGCGATATCGCACGTGGAGTACCAGACGGCGGCGCGTCACTATGCGCACGTGGACTGCCCGGGTCACGCGGACTATATCAAGAACATGATCACGGGTGCGGCGCAGATGGACGGAGCGATTCTGGTGGTTGCGGCGGACGATGGCCCGATGGCGCAGACGCGGGAGCACATCTTGCTGGCGCGTCAGGTGAACGTTCCGGCCATAGTGGTTTACCTGAACAAAGTGGACATGGTAGACGATCCGGAGCTGCTGGATTTGGTAGAGCTGGAGCTTCGGGAGCTGTTGACGACCTATGAGTTTCCAGGGGATGAGATACCGATCATTCGTGGTTCGGCGCTGGCGGCGATGGAGCTTCGGGACGAGGAGATAGGGAAGAAGTCGATCGTGGAGCTGATGCAGGCGGTGGACACGTATATTCCGACGCCGGCGCGGGATCTGGAGAAGCCGTTCCTGATGCCGGTGGAAGACGTGTTTACGATCACGGGCCGGGGTACGGTGGTGACGGGCCGCATTGAGCAGGGCAAGATACACACGGGCGACAAGATGGAGCTGGTGGGCATCAAGCCGACGCGGGACACGGTGGTGACGGGCGTGGAGATGTTCCGGAAGATCATGGATGAAGGTCAGGCGGGGGACAACGTGGGTTTGTTGCTTCGTGGAGTTGACCGCATGGAAGTGGAGCGCGGGATGGTGGTAGCGGCGCCGGGTTCGATCACGCCGCACACGAAGTTTGAGGGCGAGGTATACGTGTTGAAGAAGGAAGAAGGCGGCCGTCACACGCCGTTTTTCAATGGGTACCGTCCGCAGTTTTATTTTCGGACGACGGACGTGACGGGGTCGTTGGATCTTCCGGAAGGCGTGGAGATGGTGATGCCGGGCGACAACGTGACGATTTCGGCGGAGTTGATCACGCCGATCGCGATGGACGAAGGGCTTCGTTTCGCCATTCGCGAGGGCGGCCGGACCGTTGGCGCGGGCGTGGTTACCAAGATTGTCAAGTAAC
>JAKPPK010000466.1 GCA_029547385.1 Candidatus Latescibacterota bacterium | reverse complement strand
CGGCACGCGGTTTGCCGGTTGTGGTTGGTGCAGGGGTGTTGCGGGCCGGCGTCCGCTGCGTATGTTTGCGTACAAGCTGGAACGTCGGCTGCGCCGTTCTCATTGGCGCAGACTGAATGAGAAGGAGCCACGTCGATGCTGGTACGATGGGGATTTCTGTCAGGTGCGTGGATCTGGCCGGTTCTCTTTGCGATCGGTTGTGGCACCACGGGCCCGGATCTGGTTGCGCCTGCTACACCTGCCGGGTTCGGGCGCATCGGCGGGGGCGACGGTGAGAATCGCTTCGGCTGGCAGAGAAACCGGGAGAAGGATCTGGCGGGGTACAGAATGTACCGAGCCGAGGGTGACCCTGCTGCCGCGTACCAGCTAATCGCTACTATCTCTCGTGATAGCACCTCGTACACCGACCGCAACCTCGATTACACGATCCAGTTCTACTACAAAATGACGGCATTTGACAACGCCGGAAACGAGAGCCCTGCATCACTGCCGATCCTCGCGATCGCCGCGAATCTGACCGCGCCGTCGGTGCCTGCAAATGTGTACGCCGTAGGACAGAATCTCGTGCCGCCCGCCAGTATTTCCGTAAGCTGGTCGGCTAACCCTGAAGCCGACTTCGCCGAATACTGGGTGTTCCGTTCGGTCACTACACCTGCACCGTACGTCGGAACACCGGTGGCGATCGTGCCGAGAGGAACGACGTCGTTCAACGACACCACCGTAGCGGTCGGAACGCGGTACTACTATCGGGTGATCGCGGTGGACAAAGGCGGCCTGAAGTCCCCCGGGAGCCAGAGCGCCGAAGTGTCGGATGTAGCACTTCCTCCTGCCACGCTGGCGGCTCCGGGCAACAACGCGACAACCGCTTCGCTGACACCCGAATTCCGCTGGGTTGCGGTGCCCCAGGCAGTGGGGTACAAGCTGATCATCTATGCCGACGCGGGTGGGTTTACGCAGCATGGAACGGCCTACGCAAACAGCCCGGCGACGAGTATCATCTATGCCGGAACTCCCCTTATCAGCGGGCGGACGTATTACTGGCGCCTTGCCGCGACCACAAAGGGGCCGGATCAGATCAATTCCATCAGCACGATGTGGCGTTTCACCGCGCCATGACAGGATTCTCTCCGAGGCCTATTCTGTTTGGCGCTTGACCGATCGCGTCATTTTGCCCCGACGATCCGCCGCCGTACTTTCCGATTGTGCCGTTGCACACCTGAGCCTCTGTGTTCCGGCGTTCTCTGCACCCCGTGGAGGATGGAAACGTGACAAGCAAAGAACGTATTCTGCGGGCACTGCACCGGGAAAAACCCGACCGTCTCCCCGTGTCGGTGCACCAGTGGCAGGGGTACCATCTCCAGACGTATATGGGCGGGATTACGGACATCGAAGCGTTTGCGGCGACAGGCATGGATGCGCAGATCCAGTATTTCCAGTCCATGGGCCAGTTCTGGCTGGTGGATGCAGACTTTTCCAAAACCTCAACGCCGCAATGGAGAGACGATGTTCAGGTTCTGAGCAACGACCCGGACCACCGCAAAGCCCGGCACGTGATCACCACTCCCGAAGGCATATTGACGTACGAAACGGAAGGGGACCGGAAAACCACCTGGATCACCAAATACCTCATCGAGCACGATGAAGACATCGAACTCATTGAGAAGTACATGCCGGTTGCGGTGTTCGACCCGGCGCCGGTAGCGCAACTGTATGAGGAAATAGGAGACAGGGGCATCATCCGGGGATTTGTGTGGGGGGATCAGGCCGGGTGCTGGCAGCATGCATGTTGTCTGGAGGACGTGAACAGGCTCATACTCGCCTGTTTCGACAAACCCGACTGGGTACATCGTCTCCTCCGATCGCTCCTCGAGAAGAAGCTTCAGTTCATCGCAGAACTGAAAGGCGCCAGATTTGACCTCATTGAAACCGGGGGCGGCGCCGCCTCTTCCACCGTCATTTCCCCAGACCTGCACCGGGAGTTCTGCCTGCCGTACGACCGGGCACTTCACGACGCACTGCACGACCTTGGATTTTTGGTCACCTACCACACGTGCGGAGGCACGCGTGGCATTGAGGAGCTTATCGTGGAAAACGGCTGCGATGTTTCCGAGACACTTGCGCCACGAAGTATCGGGGGCAATCAGGAACCCTGGGAATTCGCGGAGAAGATTCGGAACCGCGTGGCCTTGGTCGGTGGAATGGATCAGCACAATTGCCTCACAACCGGCACGCCGCAATCAATTCGCCAGCACGTGCACACGCTGTTCGAAAGGGTCGGCAGGAACGGCGGATATGTCCTTTCAACTGCGGATCATTTTTTCGATACCCCTGTGGAAAATCTGAACGCGTATGCGGCCGCCGCGAGGGAATGCACGTACAGTTGAGGCGTTTTCCCTGGTGGATCTGGCCGGAAAGGTAACCAACATGACGCATCGAGAGCGCTTCAACCGGATTTTCCGTTATCAGCCGGTAGACCGTGCCCCGTACTGGGGCACAGGTGGATGGTCAGAGACAATGCGCCGATGGGTTTCCGAAGGTATGCCTGAAGGCGTCAGTCTATCCAAATACTTCGGTGCGGAGGAGACAAAGGGTATTCCGGTGTATTACGGCCCATGGCCGCATTTCCCGTATGAGGTTCTCAAGGAGGAAGGTGCAACGCAGGTTGTGAGGAACCACGAAGGAATCATCATGCGGGTCTACAAAACCGATGGTGACCGGAGTATGCCCCATTTCCTGGAATTCCCCGTGAAGACGCGGGACGACTACCGGACAATCATCAAGCCGCGGCTCTGTCAGAACCCGAGGGACAGATTTCCGGCTGATTGGAACCGGCGGTGCGCTGAGTGGAAGGAACGAACCGACCCCCTTTGCCTCTTTGGCGACCGTTGGTCCGGTTTTTTTGGCCCGCTGCGGAATCTCATGGGGCTGGAAAACCTGTCGTACGCCTTTTACGACGATCCGGCACTGATCGAGGAAATGATGGATGACATCTGCGACAACATCCTGTTGATCACAGAGCAGATCTTGAATGATACCGATATTGATTACTGGGCGTTCTGGGAAGACATGGGCATGAAGACCGGGCCTCTCCTCAGCCCTGAGTTGTTCGATCGGTTCATGGTCCCCCGGTACCGCAGGGTCACCGATTACCTCCGATCGCGCGGCGTTGACCTTATTTTTGTCGATTCCGACGGCGACGTGCATGCTCTGATTCCGTTGTGGCTGAAGGCGGGTGTCAACGGCCTCTGGCCGTGTGAGATCGCCGCGAACATGGAACCTGCGCCGATAAAGAACCAGTACGGGCGCGATCTGCTCCTGTGCGGGGGAATAGATAAACGGGCGCTTGCGGCCGGGCCCAAAGCGATAGATGAGGAATTGAAAAAGGTTCCACCTCTTGTTGTCGGAGGTGGGTACGTCCCCATGGTGGACCATTCCTGCCCGCCCGACATCTCTTGGTCCAATTACTGCTATTACATGGAAAAGCTGAAGGAAGCGATCCGAATCGCGTAAAATCGCGCGCACGGCCGTTTCCTCCGAGGTCATCAATCCCTTGTGATGCACACCGGAGGATGCCTCCGCGTTCCGAATCCGCGATCGCATCTCTTGACTAACGGGAAGCGAGTGTTTACTTTGATCTTAGGCTGTACGGTGTGATCGGCATTACAAAAGCCGCGAGGCTGGGAAAGATCGATCCGGAAAAACGCCGCCGCAGCAAGCTTCCGAACGTGTCGCGTGAGCGTCCCCGGGGCATAGTCCCTGCCGCGAGGACAAACTAAGGAGTTCCCGGTATGACGACAACGAAGCGTGATCTTGCGAAATACGTGGCGAAGGACACCGGTTGCAAACAAAGCCTCGCGGCCAAGATGGTGGACAGTGTGTTCGAAGGAATGCGCGAGAGCCTGATGCGCGGTGACCGGATTGAAATCCGCGGATTTGGCGTTTTCGAGGTGCGCAACACGCGCCCCAAACCTGCGGCGCGGAATCCGCGAACGGGCGACATCATTCAGGTACCTGCGCGGCGCAAAACGCACTTCAAACCCGGCAAAATCTTGAAGGAAGAACTGCGTCGCCCGAGGTAGACTTTCCTCGTAATTGACGCACTGACCAGGCTTTGAGCTGCTGGGAGAGGTGGTTTCCCGAATCTGGAAGCCATCTCTTTCTGTTTGTTTGATGGGACGGGAAGCCGATGGAGTACAGTTACGATAACTGGCAACGCGCCTGGGCGGAGATTTACGAGGCAAGTTGTGAACCAGGCAGACGGAGGTGGGGAATACTTCCTGGCGTTGCCATCATGTTCCACTCCGTTCTGGACGGAATGGTGCGATTTCAACCGGGCAGGATCGAGCGGATTTTGTCAACGGATCGCCGGCTGCATGAAGAAGTACGGGAACGAGTCGGTACCCTCCCCGACGAGATCACGTCTCCCGCCGATCTCCTTGTCGCATTCCTCGAGTCGTTTCGAAACGGGCAGGCGCTTCAGAGGATGATCCGCTCGGAAGCGGTGTTCAAATGGGTCTCAGAGCACTTCGGGTACGACGAGCTCACGCTCGGGGGAACCTCTGCAAACATGGCGGTAACGGTTGCCTCGCTGGGGGTGCCCCGCGTGCTTGTCTATGCCAACCCGCTGACAAAACCCCTTGCGCAAGCGTTCCCTTCCCTCCCCAATCTCCTGACAATCGGC
>JAKPPK010000429.1 GCA_029547385.1 Candidatus Latescibacterota bacterium | reverse complement strand
AGTATCGCAAAAGATCATGGCTCAACGCTCCCCTCGGATTTCATCCAGTACGGTCTGTACGTCGTCGCCTGGGGGCTCGGCCATCATGGCCTCGTATTCGGGCAGAAGGACACGTTTGCGCTGGTGTGGCCGCACCAGTGCGGGGTTGGCCAACACCGCCACCAATTCGCCGCGATCCGTGATGGGAATCGGGTGTTTCGAAGCCCCGGCGCGCCGCACGGATGGGCCGGTATTGTCGTGCAGTTGTTTGACGGTGAGAACGGCTGCGGAAGGCATAAGTGTAAGAGAGTCACTCCTTGCCGAAAAAGCAACGTCCCCCTGCCGCTCACGCCACACCGCGGTGGCACGGGCGTACCGCCCATGTCCGACTACCTCACGGGCGAGACGCCCGTGCCACGCTTCGCACCAATCCGAGCCCAAGAAGTGGCCCAGCCTGCAACTCTCCGTGCTATCTGCGCTGCCGTGCGCGCAGGAGTTGCTGCAGAAAGCTGCGATCCGCCACGTCCTTTTCGCGGCTGCTCCGCTTCATCTTCAGCATCAATTCGGCACCCGCGAACGGAATGGATACCCCATCAATCAACTCCCGCTCGATACCAGCCACTGCCTCCTCATAGCAGACACCACAAGCCTCGGTCATCAAATCGACCGTGATATCGTCGTTTACCCGAACGACGATCCACTGGGAAATATCCTCGTCGCCAAGCTCCCGGATTGCTCGGTCCGGGAGTATTTCGAGTGCCTGCTTCACCAACGCCTGGTTGGCCCGATCCCGGGCAACGAGCAGATCGATGTCTTCCGTCGCGCGCACAAACCCCAGTCGGTTAATGGCAAAGCCACCCACTACCACATACGCCACGCCAAGCCGATTGAGCTCGCGCGCAAGCGCGATCAAGTCGGCGTCGTTCGGTACCCGTGTTACTTCGCGTTCCGGTTCAGATTCGCCGTCCATCGGTCACACTCCTCGTTGCTCACAAAACAGAATACGCCCTTGGGCTGCCCTCGGCCCTGTGCCAGTTGCCTTGCGGTACGCTGCAGCCGAGCGAAACGCTGCCACGGGGTCTTGCGCAACTGGCCGACAACCTTGATCGACGCATGGCTCATGCGAAATAGATCGGCGGACGCGCAGCATAGGTCAAGGTCCTCTCCGATCTCCCTGCCTACGGCCCCTTCCTCCTGCACTCTGCTCCGGTGTGCGCACTTGCCTCCAGACGCGTGAGGTTGGTTCTGCTCCGGTTCCCACGCGGAGCTGCGGAGACGGACGGTGTCGGCACCGCAGCTCAAACCTCGCTCCGGATCACGCCTCCGATCTCCAGCGGTCTTCCCGCATCGAGCACCTCCACGTTCACACCATAGGCTTCGTGGAACGCCTTCCCCGCCACGCGTCGCAGGGCCCACTTGATCTCGAAAGCCCGAAGGCCTCCCGCCTGTTTCACGACCAGATCCACCTCCGATTGCGCGCGTGTCCGCCAGAAAAAGAGCTGGGCTGGCGATCCCGCCAAGGCGTTGCGCTTCGCCACCTCGGCGATCACCCAGTTTTCCCACAAGGCCCCGATGTCAGGCCGGTAGGGATCGGTCGAAAACGACTCGAGCAACGCGTTGCGAATCCCCGTGTCCCAAAAATACACCTTCTGGTTCTTGGTGATCTCCTTGCGGGGATTGTTGCCGAACGCCGGCAGTCGAAAAATCACGAACGTCCGC
>JAKPPK010000419.1 GCA_029547385.1 Candidatus Latescibacterota bacterium | reverse complement strand
AGGGGCTCACCCAGAAGTTCACGCTGTCCACTATCTCCGTCTCTCCGATCTCGTGCGGAGGGCGCACCGTGTTCATTCCCTTAACCGGGGTTTGCAACCTTTGTTTGAACTTCGGACTGAGATTCGGCGCTGTTCCCGCAGCCTCATTGATAGGCACGGAGCATCACCATCCCTTCGGGGCGGGAATCCAATACCCGTTGCACGTCACAAGAGGCGGCTCCCGAATCTCCAGAGCGCGCATCACGTCCCTCTTGTACTGCTGATACAGAGACGCCTCCATCTGCGGCCTGCCGCCGAGACGGTTCTGCGCCTTCATGATCACGAAATTAACGAGCAACTCCAGCACGGAAGACGGCATCGGCACTTCGTCGTCCGTCAGCGTGGACGCTTCCAGCCGAAGAACGTCCGGCTCGCGCACCAGGCGCACCGTCAGCGTCGTCTCCTCTGCGGGCGTCCCCCACACGCGAAGCGTGTCCAGTCCCTCGACCGTCCACATCTCGATCTTGGAATACTCCCGAGTCGGCAGATCGCCCGGATGCTCGTAGGGGAGAAGCGCCGCATCCAGCGTCACCGAAATCATCTTGAGCGGCGGACTTGGGAGCTGCACGGAGTTCTCTTCCGCGAGAATCGTCACATCGTCCGTCTGCTCCACCAACGGGTGATGGAGTTCCGCCGCAAGTCTCCACGCCGAAGCGAACCCGTCGTTCAGATACGAAACCAGCTCGTCGTCCTTCCACTCGCTCGCGGTCGGTTCGGCAAGCTCGTACCGTACCTTGCGGACGATATCCGAGACCCGCATGGCCTACCTACTCCTTGCCTTCGAGCAGTTCGATAAGCTCTTCCTTCGTGTTCGACACTTTGTACCGGATTCCCCTGTTCGCGCACATCGAACGCACTTCCGCCATCGTCTTCCCAAGCAGCGCGTTCCTGTCGATACCTGACTTCTTCGGCTCCGCTTCCGGTTCCGCCTTCGCTTCCGCCTTTGCTTCCCCCTGGTCGAGACTCAGCGCGCTCTGCCGCTGCCCGACAATGGGAACCTCCGCCGGTTTCGGCCCCTCAAGCACAACCCCGCCGGAAGGAACCGGAGGCATATCCACCATGCCGTGCGTCGTGATCGAAAAACGAGGCATCCACCGCGCATACGGATCGCTCCGCACCTGACCGGAAACCGTATCCTCCATCTGCGCCGAAAGATAGCTCCCCTTGTTCTCAAGCACCGCGAGAAACTTCCCCGCAACGCGAGTCTGCTTCCCTATTGGAATCCGCACCTTCTGAAAATTCACCGCCACGAACTGCTCTCTGGAATCCCTGTCCTGATTGTCGAATACCGTTACCGTGTACATCTTCTCGGGTTGAAACATGCTCATTGAAAGTCCTCCCTTTCACATATGAAAAAAGCGGGGAGACTCTCGCCTCCCTGCTCGTCGTTCACTCTCCGTTATCCGCCTTAAGTTCCCGAATCGGCTTTCACCGTTACGACGAACGTCGCGGAAGCGTTGAAGCCGCACACCGTCGCCGTCACCGTCAGCGTCGCCGTGTCGTCGGCCTCCCACGCGGATTCGCTCAACGTCACCGTCGCCTCGTAAGTACCGCCGTCCATGGCGTAGCTCCCAGCGACCGGATCGACCGCCATCGCGGCCCCCGCCACATCGCTCGTGTCGGCGACCGCAAGCGTCACCTTGCCGTTGTACCATTTATGGAGATTCCCGTCGGAATCCTCCAGTCTGATCCCGATCTCGTAACTCGGCCCCGCCGCCGCATCGGTAACTTCCACCGAAACCGCCGTCTGCGAAAGCGTCAGCTTCACATCTCCGGAAAGAATCTTCGACATCAACTCGAAATTCTCGTTTACCGCCGCGTCTTCAAGCACGCGATACTCCATACCACCACGCTCCCGTCACAATACAAAAGGGGCGGATTTCTCCGCCCCAATCAATCAAACTATGCCTTCACCGTCGCGACGAATGTTTTGTCCGCGACAACGAAACCGAGAATACCCGTTCCGGCGGTAGCCAGGTCGGAGACCGTCAGCGTCGCCTTCTTCCCCGCCGTCCACACGGCCTTGCTCATCGTCACCTCGACTTCGAGTACGCCGTTCGTCATGGCGCGCTCCCCGGCGGCGGGATCGATGCTCGCGGCTCCGGTATCGTCGTCGTCCGCTATAGCGAGAAGCACCTTGCCGTTGTACCAGCTATGCACCTCTCCGGCTGCGGTGGTCAGGCTCACCGTAATGTTGTACACCTGCGCCGCAGCGGTGCATTCGGCAACCGTCGGAGAAGCGGTCGTCTGCGAAAGCGAGAACACCATGTCCCCGCTCATCGCCTTCGCCAGCAGTCCGAAATTATCGTTCAGCGCGGCATTTTCAAGAGTTCTGAATTTCATACTCATATCCCGTCACCAACCTTACGCCGTCACGCCGTGCTCGTAACGCACGATGCGGCTATCGTCAAGGATCAGCCCCGCCCACATGGTCTTCCACAACCCTGTTACTTTCGGAGTCTGGGCGTTACTCCTACTGACCGGGCAACTTATGTTTCACCGATGGCGGTATATATGGCATTGCTTTTTCAACGATGGAGAATAGCCTTGAGGCACTATCCTTATTCAGCCGAATCATATACTGCGTATCGCCGCTCGCCGTCCCCTTGACTGTATCCAGGACACTCTTCAACTCAAACCGAGTCTCCAGGGCGTCCATAAGCTCCCGTACCGATTCAAGCGAGTAACGATTCGTGCAAAATCTACAGTTATATTTACTTCGAGTCCCATCGTCAAAATACCATACCGCCAAAGCCATTTCATCGAAATGAGGAGATTCTATTATCGGAGCAACAGGCCTACTCCCGTCAGAAGGATAAAGCTTACACCTCATCTCTTTCAAAAACGGGAGAGCTTTGCTTCTTGCAGAATAAACAGGTAACTGACTAAATGGGGGTTGAGATTTAGAAGCAACTTTATTTATTTTTGGGTTCATAATCTCATTCAACTTCTGAACCTTCCACTCCAAATAGTCAAGCTGCTTTTCACCGTGAAATAAAACAAGATATCCTCCTGGATTTATATATCCATCCCCCAAGAAAGAACCATACATTATGGAGGCGACATCTCCCTTTATTTCAACTTTTTTAGCTTCTGCGTTCACGGTAAAATCAAACTCAATACCATATTCTCTGCAATACGCATAGATGTTGCTCCAACCCAAAGGGCCATACCCCAATAATTCGGCTACTTGGTACGGCGTCAACCCTCTCTCCAGAATCAAATCCTCAAGATCGGCCTTTGAAGGTTTTAAGTTTCCAACGCGAAAAGGTTCTATCCCATGACGCTTGTAGGCACGCCGAACATTTCTGTAATTTTCCGGATGCCCGTATATCTCGTTGGATATTTGCGTCAGAGTCATTTCCCTTTTCTTGAACTCCTCCAAAAGCTCTTTCGTGAATAGCTCCTTGCCCATAGCGATCCCCTCCCTTGAATCTATTCTAACTCAAGGGGTCGCATGTGTCAATCGGTTTTCATTACCCGGCGGGGGAAACTCTTCGGATTCCCCTCTCTGTGTTTCCACAAAGACCAGACTGTCGCATACCGCGATGTTCTGCGGTCTCCTTCGCTCAGTCGTTCACGCTGCACGGCTTGCGCCTGCTTGCGCCCTGTCACCCTCGTCTTTACGTTAGGGCCTCCAAGTCGATCAGAAGGAGTTTAAAGTCGGCTAGAAGGCTTATGCCGCTATGGCAAATGCACTTGTGACCTGACCGACCGTGCTCCTCTGGTTCAGCGGGTCGCTGGTATCCATCGTATCCTTCGCGCCCTTCGCCTTGATGATGATCCCGCTGTTCCCCTTGTTCAGAGGAACCTCCGCGAACGCGCCCTCGCCGAAGATGATGGTCGAATACACGTCCGTCTTCGAAGCGTTCACGCTCGCCTGGATGCCGGAACTCGGCGTGTCGCCCGCGGCGTAGGTGATCGGCGCGTTGCTGGTGAGGATGAAGCGGATACCCGCAAGCGTCCCGACCTCGCCCTCGAACACGCCCCTGCTGCTGGCGTACTTATGTACCGGAACGAACCCGCCGCTCGCCTCCAGGTCCTCCAGATCGGTGATCATGTCCGTGTGTCCGATGGCGATGTACGCGGCGGGCACGGGCTGCGTCGCAATCCCGGTGCTCGGGTCGATCATCTTGGTGATCATCGGCACGTCGTTGGAGCGCAGGAACCGGTGAATCTTCTGGAAATCGGCCTTCTGAATCTTGTCCTTGATCGTCTCCGTGGACGTCTTGCCGTTGGCGAACACTTCGTTCGTCCCCTGCATCAGCTCGTTGCGGAGCACCGTGTCGAGCGTCAGCCCCTGCTGCCGACCGAGTTTCTCGGCGGCGATGGTGATCTCCGGGTCGAAGCCCGTCATTGTCGTCACGTCGGAAATACCGACCCAGTCGCCGTACTGGCGAAGAGTCGCCGTGATCTCGCTCTTGAGAATCTTGCTGCCGACCGGGGTAATGGCCTCGCCAAGTTCGGTCGTCGCCGCCGAAAGATCGGCGTACCGCGCGAAGTTGATCGTCTTGCCGCTCTTGTCCTTCATCGGGAACTTCTCACCGAACTGCGCGTAGGTGAGAAGAGAACGCGATGTCGTCAGAAGCGTCTTCTCGTAAAACGTCAGTGCCGCTCTGGAAAAATCAGCCGCCTTCATATACTGTGTGCTCAAGTAGTATCACTCCCTGATAAAATTTGAGCGGGTACCCGCCTCATCTGGCGCCACCCGCTTTCACTCGTTCGAGCAGTTCCTTGAATTTCGCGTCCTCCATGTCCTCGATCACCTTCACGTAATCGCGCGAACCCTTCGACGGGCGTGCCCGTCCGGACGCCGCTTCGGCGTGCGGGGCGCGGGGCTGCGGACTTCTCGGCGTCTCGGCGTGCGCTGCGGGAGCAACCGCAGGAAGCGGCGCTGTCTGCGCGGGAGCCATCATCGACGCCACCTTCTTGCGCGCGCTGTCGTACAGCCATGCGAATGTCTTCGGATCGCTGTCGGCGGCCTGAAGCACGGTCGGCGGAATCTGCCCGGCCTCTATCGACTGCCGGATGAACTGCGCCGTATGGTTGAAGAGCGGGTCCGCGCGCACCGCGTCGAGAATCTTTTCCCGGCGGCGCACCTCTTCAAGCGTCGCGTTCTCGGTCTTGAATATCTCCGCCGCTTTCGCACCGGCGATACGCTCCGCCTCCGAACGCACGAGATTCGGAATCTCCTCCTTGAAGACGCGCTGCGTCCACTCCTCGTAGGTTTCATCCTCCCGCATGGGAGGTATTTCGATCTTCTTCTCCGGATCCGCGACGGGAGCGGCCTTCTCTTCCTTCTTCGCGGGCTGTCCTCCGCGAATCCGGTTCAAAAGCTCCTCCTGCAAATCCGGATTCGCTTCGAGAGCCTTCAACACGTGCCGGTACGGCGCGAGCGCCTGCATCTGCTGCGTGTAGTGCAATCCCTTCTGCGCCAGCATCACTGCGTCGTTGTAGTCGTGAATGGAAATCTCCTGTCCATCCACCTTCAACTTCATCAACGGGGGCTTCTGCGCCAGGGGCGGCGTCTCAACGGAAGGAGGCTGCTCCGACGCTCGAAGCGGTTCTTCTATTGCATCCGGAACCTTTCCCTGCTCCGATTGTTCATCCCGCTCTTCGCCGAAAAACTCATCCAATACCGACTCGTCTTCCTCCGACGCGTCCTCGTCTCCGCGAGCGCGTGCGGCCATCGACTGGTAGTATTCCTCCCTCGACTTTTCGAACTCGCCGGTATCGCTTTCGTTCTCCTGCGCCAGTACCTGATCCAGTTCTTTCTCCACGGTAGTGCCTCCTTGTTTTGTGCTCCCGGAAACCGGCGGATACCCCCGAA
>JAKPPK010000396.1 GCA_029547385.1 Candidatus Latescibacterota bacterium | reverse complement strand
CGTTAATTCATTTATTTTGTCAATTCCATCCTGCATTGCATGAACGGCAGTTCGCTTACACACCTCAAATTCACCACCAGCCGTGGAAAGTCATCCTGGTATCCTGCGCCGCCTGTCAGTTGTTCGTTGGAGTCCAGCGTGCCGTTTCAAAATCAGAAAACAAAATCCATGTGAAAGGGTTGTCATGGATTGATGAATAAACATGCGAATCGCCGCGGGCTGGATCTCAAACAAGGGATATATTCACGGATTATTAACGGCTTCGGTGGTTTTTCGTACCCAAATTCGCTCGTTGATTCTCGATGAGACTATTTATAAAAGGAGACCTCCGATGATAACGCGGCGGGATTATCTCAAGGCGGCGGGAGCCACAATGATGGCAGGCGCGGGCCTGCCGCTGGCGGCGGAAGCGGAACGGCATCCTCGTGATGACGATGCGAACATACTGTATGGTCATGGTCTGGTTTGGAACCGCGACCTGCCCGGTCTTGCCGGAGACTTGAAACTGGCGTTCGACCTCCGGGTGAACTTGGCGACGGGGCTTGGTTTCGGAACCGCCAGTGACACGGTACATCCCGAGGCCAATATCCACTTTTCCATCACCTCGGCAACGATGGAGCGGATACACGACGAACTTCAGTTTGCCATGAAGGGCGAGGTGATCCGGGCCAACAATCCTGATAATGTCGGCCTGCCGGTCCGGATCCTGGCGCAGACGGAGGGAGACGCGACCGCGATCGCGATCGCCCTCGGCGATCAGACTTTCGGTGGCGCCGGCCTTGTCGTGATTGCCATCATAGCGATTCTGATCGGTATGCTGCTGCCTGCGGTTCAGAAGGTCAGATAGGACGTAACGGGAAAAGTCTCTCTCATAGAGGATTTTTTTAATAGATCGAGATGGGGTGAGATAGGCAACACGTGGAAGTTCAATATATAGGATCATTCACGAACTGATTCTATTCACTCCCTGATGCGGGCGGACATAAAGGTCCGGCCCTGCGGATTACCCGCGCCCGTTCCCTATCCCGAGGGTGGGGGGGGCGGAAGGTCCACCGCGTCCAATTGAGGATCGGGTGCTTTGATGTGTGAGTTTTTAAGCACGTACTGAATGGATTCTAAAAAATGGGTATATGTAATGTGATGTTCATGATGGATGGAACCATTCAACCGGAAGCCAGGCAAAATCGTATTCCACGAGTACTCATCCCGTTTCGAAAGGAGGAATAAAACCGAACCCAATCACCCGGAAGTCCAAACGAATTCCATCTTCGCCTTTTCCAAAAAGAAACGGCCGAGAAGACGCCAACCCTTCACAATCAGCATCTTCTCAGCCGGGCGGCGCTGCAGGCCGGTCCGAGACCGGATGCGCGCGCTTGTTTGTTATTGTAGCACCTTGATAGCATGCAAAAAACCTCAGACTAAATCTATGGAGAAAGATCATGATGAAGCCAATGATGAAACAAATGCTGGGCTTGGCGGTCTGTTTCTGTCTGCCGATGGCTTTCGCCTACGTGAGCCAGGCGGACACGATCGCGGACGTGGTGCTGACCATCGATGTGTCCGGGAGTATCGATAACGGCGAATTGGGGCTGGAAGTCAGTGGCCTGTGCGAATGCCTGAATGCCATGGCGGCGGCCGGTGATGACAAAATCGGCGTCGGGATCGTGGTTTACGGATCTTCGTCCGCTGTCGTTCAGACTATAACACCCTTGACTGGCTCCAACCAGCCAGACATGTGTAATCTTCTACAAGGTCTGCTTTCAAACCGAATTGTCGGCACCGGCTCAACGAATATCGAAGCCGGTGTCAACAGTGCCGTCAGTTTGCTGACCGGCGCGGGTTCTCCGACGGTGCAAGATCACATCATCCTCATCGGAGACGGCGCGGCCAATACGGGCAATACGACCGATCCTTGCCACTCCGCCGTGGATGCCGGGATTCCTATTTGCGCTATCGCGGTGGGAGCGGATGACGCCGGCAAGGCGGCCTTGCAAAAGTGCGCCGATGATTCCGGCGGAGAATTCTTTGTGGGTGAATTTGCCGATTTCGGCGATCTGTGCCATCAGTGCATGCACAGCATTCTGGTCGGCGCGTGCACGGTCAATGTGTATCCGAACGATCCCGGCACGTGCGAAGCCACGGTTTCTTGCGATTCGATTGTCTCCGTCGTTGACCTCTTCGGCGATCCGGTGGCGGGACTCACTCTGAGCTGTGATCCGGCGGGACCCTATCCCGTGGGATCCACGGATGTCACGGTGACGGCCTCGGCCGCCGGCTATTCGCCCGATCCTCTCGTCATTCAATGCACCGTCGTGGTCGAGGATACGGAAGATCCGCAAATCAGCTGCAACAGCGTGGGGCCGGTGGAGTGCGACGGGGCCGGGAACACAGCCGATATCGATGCGTGGCTGCATGATCCCTCCAGCCCGCTGTTCGGCGCTTCCGCCACCGACAATTGCGGGGTGGACCATATCGACGGTTGGGTGGTCGATTTCACGCCCGATCCCAATTGCGGTAATTCCGGCGCGGGAACCTACACCGCCGAATTTGTGGCTTATGATGCGGCCGGCAATTATTCGAAGGCGTTTTGCACGTTGACCGTCGTGGATACCACAGCTCCCACCATCAACTGCACGAATCCCGGCACCATCATTCCGCCCGACGCGCCGATCACATTCTGCATGACGGCCGAGGACACTTGCTGCGGGGACTCCCCCGAGGTCGTGATTACAGGCTTCCATTGTTATGAGATCAAATCGAACGGGAAGGTCATCGACAAGGGTGAATCCTGCGAAGTCACCTTCGAAGGCAACTGCATCACCATTTGGGACAGCGGCGGAGTCAATGACCACATCACGTGGCATGTCGTGGCCACGGATTGCTGCGGTAACGTCTCCGAGACGGATTGTGAAGTGGTTGTCGTCAATCCCGGGCAGACGAAATAATCTCTTCGCTTTCTGATATCGCTTTGTATTGGACAGGCGCCTTTGACAGGCGCCTGTTTTTTTTTTGGTGCGCCCGGCAGGGCGCGTCGACTTGGAGGTGCAAGTCCTCTACAGACCCGACAGGGGGAACTGTTAGCCGGACGGCAAGGGCGTCCATCGCGAGGTGGAGTCTGAAGGAAGCCGCAGGCAAACCGCTGGCCTGACGAACAGAAATCGCATACGAGGCGGGCATGCCGGATGAGAAGGCCATTATCTTCAAAGTCCCATACCTGTACGGAAGGCATGCACGTATATGCGGCGGGCATAAGCGGGAAGGTCGAGGCGCATTACCCGGGGAGATCTGTCCACCTGCCACGGGCTACCGACGTCGAGAGGCGGCGGGAAGGGTGGGCAGAAGTCAGCTGAGGGCATAGTAGGTCCGCCGACCGGACTGAAGGCCGGAACGTGAGCGACCGGAAGGAGCCTGGAATTTCGGCGATGAGGGGAGACGCAGAAGGAAGGTCTGAGATGACCGGAGCCGGGACGGCGGGTAGGGGACGGAATCCCCGAGAGGCCGGGATCGGTGCGTCAAGCATCCCGATAAGGAAAGAGAACTCCCTCCCGGAGTCAACGTATTTGATGGAAGCGGTGGTCGGACGCGAGAACATGACGAACGCCTACGAGCAGGTGATGGAGAATCAGGGCGCGCCGGGAGTCGATGGACTTCCCGTCGGAGAACTGAAAGCCTACCTGCGAGAGAACTGGGCGCGCATCAAAGAAGAGCTGCTGGAAGGACGGTACCAACCGCAAGCGGTGAAGAGGGTGGATATCCCCAAGCCGGGCGGGAAAGGCACGCGGATGCTGGGTATTCCCAGCGTCATCGACCGCCTGATCCAGCAGGCCTTGAATCAGGTGCTCCAACCGATCTTCGATCCGGCGTTTTCCGAATCGAGTTACGGATTCCGGCCGGGACGCAACGCCCATCAGGCGGTGCTCCAGGCGCAGGCGTTCGTGCGGGAAGGGAAACGCTGGGTGGTGGACATGGACTTGGAGAAATTCTTCGACCGGGTGAATCACGACCTCCTGATGGAGCGCGTGAAGCGCAAGGTGGAAGATAAACGGGTCCTCGCACTGATCCGCCGGTTTCTCCAGGCGGGGATGATGGAAGGGGGAGTGGCCACCCCACGCACGCAGGGGACGCCGCAGGGCGGCCCCCTGTCGCCCCTGCTCTCCAACATCCTGCTGGACGATTTGGACAAAGAGCTGGAGAGACGAGGTCACTCGTTTTGCCGGTACGCGGACGACTGCAACATCTACGTGCGCTCGCAGCGGGCCGGGGACCGGGTGATGGAATCGATCCAGAACTTTGTGGAGAAACGGTTGAAACTGCGAGTCAACCCGGAGAAGAGCGCCGTGGACCGCCCCTGGCGGAGAAAATTCCTGGGCTACAGCCTCACATGGCACCGGGAAGCGAAACTGAAAGTGGCTCCCGAAAGCGTCGTGCGCCTGAAGGAGAAACTGCGGGAACGGTTTCGCCAGGGACGCGGCCGGAACCTGGAACGATTCATCGCATCCTTAGAACCCCTCTTGAAGGGATGGATCAATTACTTCCGCCTGGCGGAAGTGAAAGGAATCTTCGAGGAACTGGACGGATGGATCCGGCGGAAACTGCGCGCCATTCTCTGGCGGCAGTGGAAGCGGCCCTTCACGCGCGCGAAGAACCTGATGCGGCGCGGGCTGGAAGAAGTCCGCGCCTGGAAAAGCGCGTACAATGGACGAGGCGCCTGGTGGAATGCCGGAGCCTCGCACATGAATCACGCCTTTCCCAAGAAATTCTTTGACGAAATGAGACTCGTGTCACTGCTCGATCGAATCCGCGGGCTTCAGCGTCATTCATGAACCGCCGTATACGGAACCGTACGTACGGTGGTGTGGGAGGACGGGGGCTGCAAAGCCCCCTCCTACCCGAT
>JAKPPK010000587.1 GCA_029547385.1 Candidatus Latescibacterota bacterium | reverse complement strand
CCATGGTGGAGCCGCCCATGATGGCGCCTGCGCAACGAATCTGCTCGCTCGCGCAACCGCCCGAACAGGACGAACCCGGCGAAGAAAACGGAAACGACGCGAAGAAGATGAAGATGTTTACTCGTCTCTTGAACAAGACGGACCGAACAAAATGCGCTTTCACACCGGTGATTTCACTACATTATCAAAACGGCGCTGGGAGCTGCTCATCAATCTCGATTTGTCCGATCCGGAATCATGGCTGAACTACTTGAAGGCGAGATACTGGAGAAAGAATCGCACTGTCAGAGAGTGCGGTTTCCGTTTTGTGGGTGTTCAGAGGTCGGGGCCAGCCCCACTGTCCCAGGGGGCAAGGGACTGTAACAGGATTCAACCTACACTGGCCAGACGAATACTGAGTTCTGTTGCTTGGCAGGGCACAGAAAATGAAAGATTATATCCGCAGTTCTGCGCCAAATGGCTCGTCGGCGAGCTCAGTGGAAATCAATCGGCCAAAGGAAGGAGCTAACTAGTTCCTGTTTCCGAATGGACTTTTGCAGATAAGGGCACCATCCGGACTGTGCCCTCGGGGCCGCAGAACGGCGTCCGGTGAGGCTGGATACGCAAGGGTTCGCCCGTTCACGATGCGCCAGCGCTCCTTTATCTGCCCTCAGCCCAGAGTTTCCCTCTTACTCTTCGCGTTCCGCCTCATCCTGCAACCTGTCCCCCGTCACGTTCGTGCGAGCAGCACTAGATTGTGTGCCAAGACGCCGCTGCCCACCCAGCTTTGGAAATGCGTCCAACCTTCACGTAGACAACGGCGCAACCCAAAGACGCGTTTCAGCACCGAAATGGCGCCTTCGATCCCTGCACGGAACGCCTGTCCAAGCTTGAACCAACCACTCCGCTCGCGTCGCTCCTCCGTCGCGTTGCGGCGTCCTTTCTTCGGAATGCAGACGTGCTTCACGCCCAACGTCTGGGCCTTCGTCACCGCCTCTGCCGAATAGAATCCCTTGTCCGTGGCGCACGTCTCCGGCAATCGTCCAAAGGTCTTCTGGTGCTCCATCAGGCCGTCCTGGAGAAGTGGAGGTTCTGCAGGGCGCTTCAGGTGCACCGCATACTGAGAGATGAGCCCTCCCTCAATCTGGTGAAGTTCCACCATGTGTCCAAACTCCACCGGCTTGCTGGCCTTGCCGCGCAACAACAGTTCCGTGTGCGGTTCAAAAATGCTGAACAACTTCTCGTCGTTGGGAACCGATTGCTCATTCAACACACGCTCGCGTGCTTGGTGCACGCACTGTTGCGCCCTCGGAAGGTACTGCTCTATGTCCTTGGCCAACGCCTGCAACTCAAGCCCGTCCAGCCCGCCACGCTTCCCCTCCGCAATGCCCTTCCGTATCTCATCGGCCCACGTCATAACGCGCTCCGTCGCAGCAATCAGTTTCCCGTACAGTTTCTTCCCCGAGGCCTTGTGAAGAGACTTTCCGCCGCGCGCGATCTTCTGCGCCAACTTCTTGGCATGCCGCAGTCGGGTGCGACCGTTCCCCACCACAGCCGGCGCAATCTCTCGAACCTTCCGGATCAGTCGAGACAACACCTTCACACAGTCGGCCAACAAGGACGAGTCCGTCGGATAGTGGATGTCTGTCTCAACCGCCGTCGTGTCGATGCGCAACTTCTTGCCCTTGAAACGCTTCTTATCCCGTGCGAAACGCACGATGACCTCGTTGATCTTCTCCCACGTTGTCGGGCGAATCCGGTTCACCAACGTCGCGTACTTGCTGTGCGAGATGATCGGGTCGTCGTAGAAACGGCAGAAAAAACGCAGCATCTGCGAGTCATCCACGGCGATGATCAGTTCACGGAACGAGAATCCTTCGATCTGTTGAACAATGGCCAGACGCAGGATGCACTCCGACGCGATCCCCTCAACGTTCCGCTTCAGCTTCGGCTGCTTCTCCGTCAGATCGGCGTGCACCAACTCCAGCACCGTCGGGTTAGCCACCAGGATCTCGTCGATACTGCGGTACAGGGCGTACCATTCCTTGGTCAGCTTCTGCGTCCCGGCGAAGTCCAGCGGCAGTTGGCGGGCGGCTTTCATGCGCATGGAATTGCTTATTCTCCGGGTTTTGGGCTGTTTTCCGGAGGGTATTGTAGAACTTAAGAACACGAACGCTCGCTTGAAAATCGAATCTCCCCTATGAAAATCCATCTCTGACGGCCTCGGAAACAGGAACTAGCTACGCTGATTGGAAAACTGCGGGACATCCTTAGCCGGCAGGAAGCGGATGGCCGGCTCCGCGCCACCCTTGACGAATTGAAGCGCTCCAACAGGGAATTGGAGCAGTTCGCCTACGTGGCCTCCCATGACCTGCAGGAGCCCCTGCGCATGGTGGCCAGTTACACGCAGTTGCTGCAGGCACGCTATGGCGACAAACTGGGCCCGGATGCGCAAGAGTTCATCCAGTACGCCGTTGAGGGTTCGATCCGCCTTCAGAAGATGATCGACGACCTGCTGGCCTTTTCGCGGGTCGTCACGCACGGTCGGGAGCCCGATACGGTAGACGCGCACGCGGCCTTGGGGGAAGCCATGGCCAACATCACCATGCTCCGGACCGAAAACGACGCCATCATAGCCAATGGCGACCTGCCGAGGGTCAACGTCGATCGACAGCAGCTCATCATCCTCTTCCAGAACCTTCTTCAAAACGCCATCAAGTTCCGGCGCGCCGAAAGCCCGCGGATCCATGTTTCGGCACGTCGCGAGGGTGACCAATGGGTCTTTTCCGTTCAGGACAACGGTATCGGGATCGAGCCGCAGTACTTCGAGCGCATCTTCGGCATCTTTCAGCGGCTTCACACTCGCGCGGAGTACCCTGGAACGGGCATGGGTCTTTCCATCTGCAAACGGATCATTGAGCGGCACGGGGGGCGGATCTGGGTGGAGTCGGAATTCGGGAAGGGGACCACGTTCCATTTCTCCTTGCCCGGTTGAGTCTGTCAGCCTTCCGGGTTGACAGATGATATGGAGCGCGGGGTTCAGTCGTCGTCAGGTCGCAGCATCGACTGAACCGAAAGGCGACAACGGAGAAATTTGCCATGCCGAACCAGGGCAAACCCATCGACATCCTTCTGGTCGA
>JAKPPK010000375.1 GCA_029547385.1 Candidatus Latescibacterota bacterium | reverse complement strand
CCGGCGGCATTCCTCGATGATCGGGTTCTGGTACGGCAGCCAGAACTGTTCATACATCCGGGGTGACACGTGTGGCGCGTTCTTGTACGCGAGGTCTTCCGTGAGGTAGAGAACATCCACCTTCACCTTTTTCAGCACCGGGCGGATGGTGTGGAGCACCAGATCGCTCCAGAACCCGAACATTTCGTGGATGAGCGCCGGCTGCTCGTAGAACGCCGCCAGGAAGCCTTCCATCCCCAACGCGTAGAACCCGAGCCGGAAGAAGTACGGAAACAGGCGGATCCCCACCGGTGCGTCGCATGCGTTCAGCTCCGCCGCGATGGCGTCGAGGTCTTCCGGGATTCTGCCGGGCGCGTACGGGTCGTAGTGCCGGGAATATGCCCTCCAATCCGCGATGTTCTTCACCGGGTGCGCGATGTTGCCGCAGTACATCAGCGGCGAGTCCTTTTTCCGGCGGAGCACGTTCCCGAAACGGTCCACCTGCACGTAATCGGCGTCGGTTTCAGACAGGATCGCCTGCTCGATACGCGGGATCGGGAACAGGTCCACCGGGGCGTCAACGATGCGGCAGATGCGGAAATAGTGGTCCGGATCAGCCTCCGCCGGCAACCCTTCGGCGCGCCAACGCTCCACGGCGTACACCTGATGCGGCTCGAACAGCATCAGCGGCAGCCGGTCGACCGGTTCGTACCGCATCACGCGGTTGAATCGTTCGCGATTCGTCATGGGGCGCTTTCCCTCAATGGTCTTCTCGACGCGATGCTCACGTGCGCGCTGCGCACGCCGCGTCACTCGGAGACCGTGCAGTTGCTCCTCTCGCTGTTGCGCGAACGAAGAACGGTCGTCGAGTGGCCTGCGCGCCAGCGCAGGTTGTATCGAGACGACCCGAGCCGCTGGATTCCCGCCTGCGCGGGAATGCCGGCAATTAGCCGAAAAAGGTGAGGTTGCTCCGAGCAGGACCGCCGTCCCTCGTCGTTTTCCAAGCAAACGCCTCGAACAGGAGCTGTCATTTCCGCGTGCTCCGCAGAGCACGAAGCGAAGGCGGGAATCCAGAATCCTCGTCAACGGTCTCCTCGATACAACGCTTACGTGCGCCCGGCGCACGCCGCGTCACTCGGAGACCACTACGCTCTCCGCCGTTGCGCGGAAACGTCCGGTCGTCGAGTGGCGAACCGGTAAGGAACGGAACGAAGCAACGTTCCTGTCCGGTTCGTT
>JAKPPK010000372.1 GCA_029547385.1 Candidatus Latescibacterota bacterium | reverse complement strand
GTGGTTTTTCATTCGAGATTCCGTTGCCGATCAAAGAGAAGGCCACCAGGTCAGAGAGGGAAATGCGGCAATTTCTGAGCCGTCCGTTTCCCGGAAGACCCGCCTGTCGTCGCGCAGATACATTGCGAGCGCGAAAAGGGCGGGCATCGCGCTCACGTTACGAATTGACATCTCATGAATTCTGTCGACTTCGTCCAGCCAGGAAAACAACCGGGCGAAACCAATCCGTTTCGCTGAAGGAAAAATACTGCGTAGTTCTTCGGGCACTTCCGATGATTCCTCGAGATTCACAAGGATATTGCGGAGACCCCACGCCATCCATCTGGTAATTTCCCCCACGATTGCGGCTTCCTCAGAAGGAAGCCACCGGGTTTTCCCTTCCGGAGGGGCGAGAAGCTTTCGGCAAAGGTCAAATATGTGCACAGGCTTCTTCTTAGGGTCAAGCGCAGTTTCGATCAGGCTGTACGCGTTGCGTCTCGTCCCCTCGGCACCCGCGCGTGTCAGCGATTGCGCAACCCACACATCTCCGTTGGCCAGCATGGCGGCAGACCGGGCATCGCCTTCATCGGCGCCGTGTTCAACGAGGATCCGTACGATCTCATCTTCAGTGAGCGGTGGGATCGGAACAACCTGACACCGGCTGCGGACGGTTGGAAGAAGGTTCTGCGGCCTGGACGTTATGAGTAGGAAAGTCACCGCAGGAGGAGGCTCTTCCAGCGTTTTGAGAAGTTTTGGGGCTATCAGCTCGGTGATGAAGTCAGCTTCCGCGACGATCGCTACCTTGCGTGGTGCCTGCCACGGAGTCTGCCATGCCCACGTAATCAGCCGATCGGCCTGTTCGGAAGTGATTTTCCAGTTTGCACCTACGTTGAGGGGCGCGAACAGATCCTCTGACAGCGTGGTGCTCACCGGCTCGGCGTCAGGGGTACCGCTGGAGCTTCCTTCGCCGAAACGTGGGGGTAATGGCGACAGCACCGAGAGATCCGGGTGGTTCAGCTTCCCGATATTCTGGCAGGTCTGGCAACCGTTCGGTTCATCCCACGAAGGGCAGAGAAACATCTGCGCCAGGCGGACGGCGACATGGTATGCTCCGTTGCCTCCTCCACCGGTGAGGAGGAGGCAATGACCGAGCCGGTCGCGTTCGTATGCACGAGCCAAGCGGCTAATGATCGTTTCGTGCATTGTCAGAGGGAATCCGTGCCAGTCGGGAATCGAAGAAACCACGAAATACGCCGTTTTGTAAAGTAAAGCGGACTCGCGTGGCAGGAAAGAGCCGGCGCCGGTTCGTGCAGAGCCGCGAACGGTTTTTGCTGTGTGAGGTGCCGCATTGCCCGAGAGGTTCCTGCCGGGCCGACACACCGGCAGGGGCTGCGGTTCGTTGGTCCGTCTGTCCGGAGAACGTAATCTTACTACAGCGTCAATTCCGTGCCGTTATTTTTCTCTCACAACGGACAGAGGACCAACGTGGCCTATCTCTCCATCGCATTTGCGTCTTTCTGCGGATTGCTTGCAGGTTTTTTTAATCCTCTGGAACCAGGCTTCTGGGTGCCTCATCTCCGCGCCGAACTGCACGACAAGCAGGCCGCGGGTCGCGCATCGCGGATACTCGTGGCTGCTGTGGGACAGGCGCTGACAACATCATTCGTGGCGTTGCTGGTGACTGTTCTCGCGTTCGCCACGATCGCCTTCGCTGATCAATACACGCCTCTTCTTGGTGGTGGATTGGTGTGCGTTTTCGCGGTTTTCCAGTTCGTGCGGAGAAGAACAGGCGACCCTGTTGATTCAGGGAAAATCAAAGAGCTTTTGCGCTCGGTTGCTGCAGGTTCGGGCAGGGATCCATTCGGAACCTATGAAAAGACAGGGTGGGGAACTGTCCAGTCGGCAGTTTTTTCTCCCGGGTTCGTGCTTTCTCCTTTCTTTCTTGCAGCGGCGGCAAGCGGGCTTCCTTCGGTCACCAACGCGTTCTCCGTGGTGATTGCGTATGTCCTCGGAAACGCGCTCGGCGCCTTCTTCGCCCTTCGAGGGATCCAAGCCAAAATCGCGGGTGCGGACAAAAAGACGAGTCCGTCCGATGACGTGCCCAATCGGGTGGCGGATCAAAGGAAGGCATTAACTGCGTTCGCGACGTTTGTGTCCGGGATTCTGGCGATGCTTTCGGGGTGACTCCATGCTTCTGCGGCCTGATGTGATCTTTTTTGATTACGGCAATACTCTCGTCAAGGATACGGAAGACTGGTTCGGGGATATTTCGCGCTACCTGGCCCCCCTGGGAATGGAGCTGACGGAAGACCGGTTCCGGATTGGGAAAGCTGCCGCAGAGCACTACGCGGGCAGTTACCGCCAGAAGAACGGAACGCGCACGAGGCTTGAAGATCGTTTCTGGTTCAATTACTGCAAGGCGTTTCTTGAAGCCGCTTTCGGCGATGGAGCTGGACGGCTGGCAGAGGAAATGCACGCGGTTCAGTTCTTCACTAACGAGATCTACCCCGATACCCACGCCGTGTTACGTGAATTGCGTCGAAGAGGATATCGCCTCGGTGTGATCTCCAACTGGGAAGCCCCAACGCTGCCCTCTCTGTTCGAACGGTTCCAGTTAACGCAGTATTTTGAAAAGATTCTCCCTTCCCGAGATGCGGAAGCATCCAAACCCGACCCGCTGATTTTCCAGAAGGCGATGTCTGCTCTTGCCGTGAAACCCGAGGATGCGGTGCACGTGGGGGATAGCTTCCCCTGTGATGTGGAGGGTGCGCAAGGAGTAGGGATTACCCCTGTCTGGCTTAACGAGAAGGGTGGCGCGGCGCCGGACGGGTCATCGGTTCTTCAGATTCGGAACCTGTCCGGCCTCCTCTCTCTTCTCGCGTGATTACCTGTCGACAGCCGAAAGGGAATACACGTCCGCGTCTCTCAACATGAGGTGAAGGCGGACCGTGTCACCTTTCAGGCGTGAAAGGTCGGGGCTCCCGTTCCAACGGACGGTTCGGGCCAGATCGTCGCCGAACAAGTCATCGCAGTCTTCGATCGAAAACCCTTCCAACGGTTTCCCGGTTTCGTCGCACAGGCCGATTTTCACGCTGCCACCCGCGGATGTGGAGAGATTGGCCTGAAGTGTGGTGCCTTCCAGTTTGAGCGGCCTGGAGACCGCTGACCCGCCGGGAACACCGCCGTGCAGCGAAGTGAAACCATCCACGCGCAGCGTGCCGCGCATGAGGTTGCAATCATGATGATCGTAATGCTCCACCCAATAGATCGAGAGCTCTGAGGGTGACGTCTGGATCATGCCGGCGGCTGTTATCAGGTTGCGTTGAGTCCAATTGCGCTGGTCCAGACCCGGCCGGACAAACGCCTCGCGGAAATGTCTCGGGAAATGCAATCCGTCGCGGCTGGCGATAAGAACGGCGTCGCTGACGCCCTTCTCTGCCAAAGAATCGAACCGGGTCCTGTGTGGAAAGAAGCGCATCGGAAAACCAAGATATAGACTCGCATTTCTCGCGTAAGGTCGGATGGCATTTGTGTACAGGTGTTCGAGTTCCCCCGGCCCCAGATCCAGCGGCTCAGGCTTGCTCCAGTGGATGAAATCCTCCGAAATGCAGCGATCGATTGACCGAAATCCTCCATGCGATTTTCGCACGTATGCCGCGTACCACCCGTTTGCAGCGTCCCAGAAAGCCACATTCAGGGAATCGAAATCGCCTTCCGTAAGCACGGGATCGTCATGGAACAGGTGCCAGTCGAGTCCGTCGGGGGACGCCAGCGCGAACACCTTGTGACGGGAAACCCCTCCTATGGCTTTGAAACGGACCTCAGGAGTGCACGAGGGGTTTGTGTCGACAAACGGGGCGAAGTTGTGGGAGATGTCGTTTTGTCCGGCCCAGATGATGTTATTCGCGGTCGATCCGCAGGCGGGGAACTTCCAGGTGTTTCGCCGGCGGAATGCTATCCCGTCATCGCTTTCGGCCACACATGTGCATTCGCCCACAAGGTCCGTGTCTCCAGCCATACCGCGATAGTACAGACGGTACCGCGGCTGTTCGAACGGGCAGGTCCCGGAATCATTTCCGGCAGCGATGTCCAGAACGGTGCAGTAGGTGCTGCTCGGACCCTCCCACGGGGCGTCGAATGAAAACGCCACATTCTGGCGGACGGGATGACGGAGTTCGATGCGCACCGAATCTGCCGTGTCAATGAATTGGTCATCGACGAACAGATACGGCCGGGAGGTCAAAGTAAGCACGGTCGGGTCCCTTTGAAAGGCAAGGAATACGTACGAAAGGGGTGTAGCGCGTGGTTACCAACTCCGGGAGACGTCCGCAGACGCCTCCCGGATGCGTGGTTTCTCGCCTATTTCTTCTGAAGTTTGTTTGCAGTGGCCACGGAACCGATTCTTCGGTCTGTACCGATGTGGTAGTCGAGAATCGGATTACCTTTTCCCGTTTGCTTCGTCCGCTTCTTGATCCATGCATTCATGCGGCGCCGAAGTTCCTTCACCATGCCGGGCTCTTTGTCCGCGAGATTGTTCAATTCAAGCGGGTCTTCCACCAGATTGTAAAGCTCCACAGGCGGTTTGTTGTGAAAATCCGGTTCCAGTGCTTCGAAGAACTTCCATTCGGTTGTACGAATGCCGTGCTTGCGCATCCAGGTGCATTCGGTGATGTAAAACTCCGTGGCGTTCGTCGCGCGGTCTCCCGTGAGGAGGGGGATCTGGCTCATCCCGTCGAATTTGACTTTGGGACGGATTCCGATCAATTCCATCAGTGTCGGAACGATGTCTTTCAATTGTGTGTGCCCGGGAACGCGCACGCCTTCGGGAAGACGGCCTGGGTACCGGATGATAAGAGGGACTGTGAGAGTCGGCTCGTACAGACCGTGATGGTCGAAGTAGCAATCATGCTCGTCGAGAGTCTCTCCGTGGTCCGCGGTGAATACCACTATCGTTTCGTCGACGATCCCGAGTTCGTCAAGACGGTTCAACAACTGCTGGATGCACCCGTCCATATACGCCAGCGCTCCGTCGTAGCTCGCATTGACGTATTCGATGTCTGTGATGCCGGGTGGCATCCACGAACGGAAAAAGTCCGCAAACGGCGCGAACGCGAATACCGGTTCCATGCTCTTGTTGTTCGGGTCGCATTCGTCTCCCGTGTAGAACATGCGGTCATACGGATGGGGCGGGAGATACGGCGAATGCGGATCCATATGGCGCATGAAAAGGAAGAACGGCTTGTTCGAGGCCGCCATGCGGTTGAGGATCGGCATGGTCACTTCGTTGAGTTTTCCTGCCTTGTCTCCGGGGCGCTCTTCCCAGTTCATCCATGCTCTGTATTCCGCGTATTCATCGAACCCGCGATAAAGACCAGGTCCGAAACCGATACAGGCGGATGAATACCCGAAATCCCTGAGGATCTCCGGCAGGGTTGGGATGGCGGGGTCCAACGGGTCCTTGTGATGCAGCGATACCACCTGCGTACTGAACAGGTCTCTCCCCGTAAGCATCGGGATGTAACCCGGCGGAGTAGGGATGTTCGGGCTGAACATCTTCTCGAAGAGAACACCCTCGTCGGCGAGCCGATCGATGTGGGGCGTGGTCAAACGATGGTAATCGTACGCACTCATGTGATCCGACCGCAGGCTGTCCACACCGAAAAAGACGATGTTAGGCA
>JAKPPK010000366.1 GCA_029547385.1 Candidatus Latescibacterota bacterium | reverse complement strand
GTCGGGTTTTCGCGACACGTAGAAAACTGCCTCTCCACCTGCGGCGGCCGCACCTGATTCGAACTCCGCAAGAAAGCGATACGCACCCGGCCCTCCGCTAATTCTTACTTCGTCCGCGAACACCGGCGCGGCAAGCGGGCGCTCTGAGCCATTGTCGTGGACGCGGTACGAGGAATGTGACTCGAAAACCGTGGTACCCGACGGATCCACCACCTTGAAGCATGCCGGATATGCGCCGGCATGAAGCACATCCTCGTCCGCAAGCACTGCCTCCAGACGAACAGGCGCGCCCTCGTATGCGTGAACGGGTTCTGCGAAGAGGCACCAACGCAGCGGCGCAAGGCCATCGGCTACGGCGTCAGCCGTTCCCGGTTTGAGTTCTCTGAACGTGGTGAACAGTCCTTCGCCAGTGAGCCCCTGATCCACGGTACCTGTCATGCTGTGCCCGATGATGTGCGGGTTGGATCGGATTGCGTTGAGCCCCAGCAGTCGTTGTCCGGCCATTTTGCGCACACACGCGGCGAAGTAATCCGATGGGCGAGGGAACATCTCCTCCAGCCGCCAGCGCCTCCAATCGGCGAGGAACTGCTCGAGAAGATCGCGGTAGAACACAGCATCTTCGCATTTTTCGGCGCGCCACTGCTCGAAAAGCCGGACGACGCGCCAGAGGTCGACCGCGCTGCCGATGCCGTATTCCGTAAGGATAACGGGCCCTGTATCCTGCCCGAGTCGCCGTAAGAAGGAAATGGTTTCCGCAGTGTGAGGCACCCGCGGGTACGCATGAGCGTCGCCCGCACGCTCGAAATAGCCACCCCAGGTGGAAGCCGTGACTGCGGCGCCAGGCGCCTCCCCGCCGAGACAGCATTCCCACTCCGTGGACCCGGGGTTCGCGAGTGACCCGATTGACTGCTGCCCATCCCACCTGCCGCTGTTCAGAAGGATGACACGATCCGGGTCAATCGCCCGGATGGCAGGTAAGGAATTTCTGGCGTGCTGAAACACCGGGCCGTCATTGGTCTCATTCAGGAGTCCCCAGATAACGATGCTGGGATGGTTGATGTCGCGCCGGATCATCTCGCATACGGATTGCTCAAACAGACGCTTCATGCGCGGGGAATCCCCGAGCAACCATCCCGCGTATGACTCTTCGTACACGAGCAACCCTATCTCGTCGCACAGGTTCAGCTGGTAACGGGTAGCCACTCCTGCGATGAACCGGATCATGTTGAATCCCATGGACTTGACATACAGCAGGTCCCGCCGGAACATGTCGGGGTCCGGAGGCAGTTGCTGCCCTATCGGTGCATGGTTGCCTGTGTGCGAGCCGCGGAGGAAAACCCGTGTCCCGTTCAAACGGAAATACCCATTCTCAAAACGGAAGTCACGAAATCCGCAGCGAACGGAATACTCGCTTGCGGCGGAACACGTCGCGCAGGAGACCTCCGCCGTAACATGATAGAGGAAGGGGTCGTTCAGTTGCCAGAGATGCGGACGGTCAATCTTCAGTTGGACACTCACCCATGTCTCGCCGGCATCTACCATCCTTTCGCCGCGGAACGTCTCCAGAGTCTCTCCGGACGGGGATGGAGCGATACTCACGCGAAGGGCGCAAGAAGCGGCCTTTGCCAAGGCATTCACCAGAAGAACCCGCACATTGACGATACCGGTAACGGGGTCTGGATGGGCAACAAGGTCCGCGACGCGGACTGCAGGGGCGACGATGAGCTCCACCGAGTCCATTATGCCGCCGTGGTTGAATGATGCGCCGGCAAAGATGGGAACGGTTTTGTTCCGATGGGGAGTTTCATTCAGGGTAATCCCGTCAATTGGCTCGTTCGTCGGGTTCAGCACACGCACGGCAACAAGGTTCTTCCCATCCGGAACGACCGCTTCAGTGATATCCAGTACGAACGGGGTTTCTGCTCCTTCGTGAGCACCAACCCTTTGACCGTTCACCCAGACTTCGGCAAGATAGTCGACCGCCCAGAACCGGAGCAGATATCTTCCGGAGGGGTAGGGATTTCGGTGGACCGAGAACTGCCGCCAGTACCATGCGACCCCGTGGTATCCGGGGAAGACGCCCTGGATGATCCAGGGAACGCTGGTGAGGCAAGCCTCGGGCCGAACTGCGGCCCACCAGTCTTGACCCCGCCCTTCGTTACGGGGGTCACACGCGATCAACCATTCACCGTCAAGGCTGTATACCACGGCAAGTCCTTTCCCGAAAGGCGATCAGGTGCCAGATCCATCCGGCTGTTAAGAACCGAGCAAAACAGCAGGCGGAAACGTGAAGCCCGTACCCGGGCACTGGAATGCTGATTGTACCAGGTGCTACGGAACGTGCGCCGGGGGCAAGGGGCGACTGAATGAATACCGCATGGCGCACGTGTGGTCGGCACGGCGAAATGACCGGCGCCTGCCTTGCCGGAACCGTGCGCAACCGGTTATTCTTGGATTTCCCGGCACATCCGCGTCAAATCCGTCAAACCACTCTTGCCCTCGCATACGGGAGAAATACCGCGAACGGAACCCCTTCTCCACCGACCATGCCACCAGGCGTGACCCACGACGCGTCTTCCGTGCCTTTCCCGGTGATTCGCTGGCCGCGAGTTCTGATCTGGGGGCTTTCGGTCGTGGTGTTGATGAATGTCTGGATGGCCTATTGCGAATACGTTGTTCGCGCGAGCCGGCTGAACGGCAGCCATTTTCCAGTGGCGCTGGTTGCTGCGATGGCCGCCCTGGTGCTGGCCGTATGGCCGCTGTTGAAAGCGATCGGCGGAAGCAACTGGGGCATAAACACTCCTGAACGACACCTGATTCTTGCCATGGGCTTTGTCGGTGCGGCGATTCCGGCCAACGGGCTTACCGGGTTCATGATGGGCATCATCGCCACTCCGTATTACTACGCAACACCTGAAAACAACTGGGCAAGCTTCCATCCCTTCATCCCGGGTTGGATCGTCCCTCCTGACAAACACCACGCGATGCGATGGTTTTTCAACGGCCTTCCCCCCGGAGAACCGATCCCGTGGCATGTGTGGTGGGTTCCGCTGATCTGGTGGTTTTCGCTCGCGGCCGCCATCATGGGGGTATGCCTCGCGTTGTCCATCATTCTTCGCAAACAGTGGGTTGAGTACGAACGGCTTTCGTACCCGCTTGTCGAAGCGAGTAAGTGCCTTCTTGCGGGGAAGGATGATCCCCGTGGACGCAAACCTGTGTGGCAATCGCGGTTGTTCTGGGTCGGGACGACGATTGCGGCGTTCATTCTGGTGTACAACACCTTTGCCTGGTTTGACCCGCGCTGGCCCATGATTGATATCGCCGGCCGCGGCATTGTCTTGTTTCGCGGGGTACCGGACCTCAAAACACGTATCAATTTCCTCACACTGGGCCTTTCCTACTTCGCACCCCAACAGGTGCTCGGTAGCCTGATCGTCGGTTGCCTCGTGACAACCGCGGAAGCAGGCGCGTTTGCCCGCGTCGGTTTCAGTCTGGACCCCGCCGGAGACAGCTGGACCAACGACAACGTCGCGATCGGATGGCAGAGTTTCGGGGCTATGATGGTGTTCGTCTTGTGGGGCCTCTGGCAGGCGCGACGGCATTTTGTCGCAGTGTGGCGCTCCGCGTGGGCGAGTACCGACGATGGAACGGAGATGTTGAGTTACCGGGCTGCCCTTATCGTGCTCACGCTCTCCCTTTTCT
>JAKPPK010000363.1 GCA_029547385.1 Candidatus Latescibacterota bacterium | reverse complement strand
CCGATGCCGCCGATCACCCGCTCCTTGTCTGTGTGCAGGCTGAAGAACGGCAAAGCCCCGTTGGAGGAACGCCCTCCCGTCGTGCCAATGCGGAATGTCTCTCCGGGTTTCAGAGCCGTTTCGTGCGGGGCGAAATCGTCATTGCGGCAGAGGCTTCCGTTGGCATGGCGAATCGTTGATGCTCCCGCGCCGGCAAACAGAGTGTCCAGGGGAAGTATGTCGCTGATGATTGGAGTGGCGTTGGTGCCTGCGTTTTCAAAGTGGAGGAGCCATTCCACCGCAGGGAAATCGAGGAACTGGTTGAATTCGCACGTGCACACCAGTCCTGTTCGACGGTCTCGGAAAACGCATGAGAATTCCCGAGCATGCCCGGCAGTAGTTGCGGTCAGCAGCTCGGGTTCCCAGCGGTTTTCCGAAAGCAGAACGCGTTCGCCGCCGTACACAAAAGAAAACGGAGGGGTGTTCGCAGCGGCGTCAAAGGCCCGTGCGGTCCATTCTTCAACGCGTTTATGAGCGTCTTTGTCTTTCTGTTCCATGGTCTTCGTCCTTCGGAAATCAACGTGCCGTTCCGTCGCCCGGTGAAGAGAATGTTACTCTACCCGGCGGTTCGAACCCACGCCCTCCCCCGTTCCGTTTTTGGCGTCCAGGGGGTAGGTTCAATGGGGCTTTGTCGCGATTCATTTTTTCCTTCGCGAACTTATCCACGGAAAGGAGTCAACTCAATGGTTACCGGAATCGGTCACGCTGCATACGGGGTCAGCGACCTGAACGCGAGTCTGCGTTTTTACTGCGGGCAACTCGGTCTGAGGAAGGCCTTCGAACTGCATCGTGATGATGGCACTCTGTGGATTGTATACCTCTACGCCGGTAATCGGTCGTTCATCGAACTTTTCCCGGAATCGGAGGTGCCTCCGCAGGAAGGGGGGAGCTACCGACACCTTTGTTTGATCGTAGACGACATGGCGGCAACACTGCGTGCGATGAAAATCGCCGGTCTTGAGCCTCTGAACCCGCCATCCGTGGGAAAGGATGGGAATACGCAGGCATGGGTGCGCGATCCCGACGGCAACCCCATCGAGCTCATGCAGATCGCACCTGATTCGGACCAGGCCCGTGCGATAACGTCGGGGTAATGTGAGCTCTTTTGGCACGGCATCTGCAGGGGGCTGTCATCAGTCGGAACTCGGCGTGCGCCCGATGACGAGTTCATCGGGACACAGAACGAAACCTGGAGATCAGGATTGGTGATGGTTGTCCGTTTGGCCGTGGCGGCCCTCATTGGCCTGTGGAACCTTTCCGCCGCGCACGCGGCTGAGCGACTGCGCGTCGTGGTCCATGAACTGGACGCGAACGGCGTATCTCCGCAGGTAGCGCGCGTCGTATCCGAACAGCTTCGATCCAAACTGATTGAGACACGACGGTTTGTTGTTCCTGAGCGCGAAAAGATGGAGGCTGTCGTTGCCGAGCAATCAGTCTCTCTGAGCCTCCTCGCCTGTTCCAGCCAAGAGTGCGCGATTGAGCTGGGGCGCATCCTTCAGGCGAACAAAATGGTTGTCGGGTCGGTCTCCCTCCTTAACCAGACGTACAGCATCAACACGCGATTCCTAGACCTGGAAACGGGTGCGGCGGAATTTTCCGCCGAGGAAAAATGCCAGACCGCGGACGATCTGTTTCTGGCAGCGGAACGGCTGGCCGCGCGAATTGCCGCTTCCGTTCCGCAACGAGGTACCGTTACGGCAGTGAGCGGGGAGAATATCATTATTGATTTGGGCGCCCTCGACGGAGTATCAACAGGGATGCAATTCCGCGTCCTGCGGAGGGTGGAGCGGGTACAGGGTTACTGGGAAGAAGAACAGGTGGCCCTGGCCGTGGTAACATCCGTTCAACCCACGTGGTCGCGGATAGAGCCGCAGCGCGCCGGACTGAATTTCATGCGTCCGGTTTCCATCCAGCAGAACGACATCGTTGTCGGCGTTCAATCGATCACAGTCGACGAATTGCCGCGATACGCGTTCCTGTCCGTGTACTCACGCCCGGTGGGGGCCGAGGTGTATGTAGACAATCTTTTCCAGGGGCGTGCGCCGGAATCGGGACTCGAAGTTCGGCTGACGCCGGGGAAACACACCGTTCGTGTGAGCGCACCGGCCCACAGGACCGAGGAACGCTCCATAGAACTGCGCCCCGACGAGCGCAGATCCTTCAACGCAACGCTCCAGCCGCGTCTGAGGCGCATCCCGTTCAGAATGCAGGTCCTCACCGGCGGGTACGTGCAGGACCGACCGGCGAACGCCGCGTTCAGAAGCAGACTGGAAAACGAGCGTATGAACGGCGCACGGGTGGGTATCGGCAGGGTATACTCGGTATTCATGAGTGAGGCCGGCGGAAGCTGGACCCACGCGAATATGCCTGCTGACCGCAGCTTCGGTCTCAACGAAGTCCACAACCTTTCGCTGCATGCTCAGGGCGGAATCTCGCCCCGGCTGGGCTGGGTCCTCCCGTATGTCGCGTTAGGGTATGAGTTTTCCCGGTTCTATTTCAACGACCAGAACGTGTTCGAGGGGCAACAAAGTCTTGGTGATGCCGGAAAGGTGGGAAACAGCGGCTGGTACTGGGGCGCAGGAGCATTCCTGGGACACTGGTTCCATGTGGGGCTCCGCCAGACCATTGGCCGGCCCGAAACAGATTTCCGGTCGTTGACCATTGGCGTTAACCTGGCGGGTTTCTGATGGGGCTGTACCGCTGGACATCGGGCGTCGGTGCTGTCGTCGCGATGGCTCTTGTCGCATGTGGCTGCTCTGACGACTTCCGGGGCACTCTGCTTGCGCCACTGATGTTTTCCGAGGCGGCCAACGACTCCTCGGGCCTGTGTCGCGAACCAAACGACACCCCGGAACAGGCGATACTGATCAGGACGGACGGAACCAGAACTCGGCAGACGATCCATCTTCCCAGTGACGTGGACTACTTCCGGTTCCTCGCCGCTGCCGGGGCTCAGTACCTGGTGAACGTGGAGACGGAAACCGGGGGCTCACTTCAGTTGGAGATCACGGACGAACGCGGAGTTGTGCAACCGGTGACAGTGGTGAATGCACCCGGCGCGAACAGGAACACCAGAAGCTGGACAACTGCGGAGTCAGGGTACTATTTCGTACGGGTGAGCGCGCCCGTCGCCGCGAACTCGGTTGTCGGAACGTACAGCGTTTGGATAGTCGTCGGGGAGGACGGTTTTGAGCCGGACAACACGATCTCGCAGGCGAAGGAAATCGCGATAAACGGCACCTGGCAGCAACACACCCTCCCGGGGATGGCGGACAAGGACTACATGAGCTTCTCGGCCTGGGCCGATTTCCATTACGAATTCCTGTTCGACGGGGCTTCCGGCGAGCATGTGTCGTTCGCTGTGGTGGATGGTTCGGGAAATTCGGTCTCGTCGCGTGGTGCGCCTTCTCTGGTTCGGTTTGATGCACCGTCGGACGGGACGTATTTCGTGGAAGTCATTCCGGTAGATCTCGGTGCCCTGGGTACATACCGGGTTTCCGTCTTCTCCACGGATCCGTGGGAACCGGACAGCACGCTCGCCCTTGCGACACCGATCTCGACTACAGGGGAACCGCAACGGCATAGCTTTTCCCGTGTATCCGATCAGGATTACCTGAAATTTCAAGCCGCCGCCGGAGTTACCTACATTATCAGAACGGATAGTCTCGGTTACGGTGTCGACACCCAGATTGAAATAGACAGCGCATCCGGCACGGCGTTAGTTTCTGACGACAACAGCGGGGGAGGAAACGCGTCGATGCTGGTGTGGACGGCACCCGTTACCGGGGCTTTTTTCGTTCGCGTTCGGAGCACCACCGGGGGATTCCCTGGCAAATACGTGGTGTCGATAAAGTCGAACTGATATGGCACGCACGTTGCAATCTGGTTAACGTGAATGTTCTGTCAAAAAGCGGTTTTCATCCAGAGCATGTCCGAGTACCACAATACCGAACCAGGAGGTTCCGCCATGCGGCGATCAATCGTGTTTCCTCTCGTTGCAGCCGGCGCGATGTTCGTGCTGAGCGCGTGTGGCTCGAAACCACCGGAGGTCGGGCAGCAGTTTATCATCGAACGCGTTCCCGATGAACGTCCGCGCTGGATAACGCGGCCTCCGGCGGATCGTGATGACAAGCTCTTCTTCGTCGGCCTCAAAACCCACGCATCAAGCCTGGAAAACGGCAACACCGACGCCCGGCAGAACGCCATTCAGAAAATCGTGGAATACGTGGGTGGTACCGGGATGGTGGACTACACCAAGGCTCGCGTTGAGTCCGGGCTTACCGACGAAGGGCAAGCCGGCAACTACGTGGAAGACGGCTTCCGCTTCCTTGCCGAATCCATTGCCCAAGGCATGCGCGAAGACGAGAATTACTACGAACGAGTGAAGGAATGGCAGCCGACCGGCTGGCGGTACTTCTACAACTATCACGTGCTCGTCAGCATTCCAAAGAACTCGCTGGCCGACGCCGCGCGCCAGGCGTTTGAACGGCAGGCGGCGGCAGCGCGCGCTCGGAATGACGCTCGCGCGGAAGCGTTTGCCAACAAGCTCCGGGAACAACTCACTCCCGGGATGACCCCGCAGTCCACGGTCGGTGGTCAGTAAATTCAGCTCAAACGGCGTGCGAAAGCATACGGGGAAGCCGGGTTCAACCGGTTTCCCCCTTTTCCAAGGCTGGCGATTATTTGCCGTGAAACGCCACTTGCCCTTTCCCTGTGTCCGACTTCTCGTCGGTGTGAGCGCGGTTCTTCTCGTCGCCTCGTGCGGCCCCAAAACCGTGAACACGATGCCGCGGGGAGAGCGCCGCCTTGTTGAAGCATCGGCGGACCGAGTCCCCGACTGGATTACGCGGGAACCGGCCAGCGACGCCGAATACCATTATTTCCGGGGCATCCGGACAGACGCTCCCAGTCTCGAAGCAGGTGAAACGGATGCCCGCCAGAACGCGCTGGCCAGCATCGTTCAATTCCTCGGCCTCCGGGTGACCGTTGATTACCAGCGGTTGCGAACTGAAGAGCAGACGCGCATTGCAGACGCGATTCGGTCCGTTGGCGGTGCGGATCTGTTCGGGACGCGGCTCTCGGAAATGTTCTACCGGCGCTGGCGGGTTATTGACGGCGGGGAAGTGCACGACAAGTACGACGTGTATCTGATTGTGCGTTTCCCGAAAGAATCTGTCGACCGAATCAAAAGAAACCAACAGGAGCGACTTCAGGCGATTTCGCGTCTCGTGGGAAACCCTGCAGGTGAACCGTCTGACCCGTCAGGTTTCTACGCGCAGATTTCGTCGATTTCGCAGGCTCTCCGCGCACTGACGGACCTCAATCAGTCGGTGCTCATTACGACGGAAACGGAGGGACAGGCCCAGCAGCTCAAAGCGCTGGCGACGACGAAACTCCTCCGGCTCGTCGGCTCCGCGAGGCTTTCTCTGACACCGCCCGCCGCACGCATCGCAACGGGCAGGCATAACCCGCCTCTGGTGTTCTCGTGTCTGGCAACAAACGACCGGGGCGTGCCGATACCAAACCTTCCCCTCAGGCTCTCGGTCGGAGATTCGTCTCAGGTCATATGGTCCAACGCGTCGGGGGTTGCCGAGGTTACCCGTTCAGAGATCCATTCCACCCATGGGCGGTTCCTTTTCTCGGCACAACTGGACCTTCCGGTTGACGTTCGATCGCTTCCCGACATCGCGCGCACTGTTCCTTCGGTATCGTCTTCCCTCGAGGTAGTTCCGCGTACCGAAACGATAAGGTTGCTCGTTGTGGTGGACGAGTGGCACAATCGCCGGTCACCGTCCCGGCGGACGGCCGAGGAGAGGCTCATCGCCGCGTTGCGGGAGCGCGGCTTCACGGTGGTCAGCGCGGCCGAGTTCCCGAGAAACGAAATCGGGAACCCCTGGAGCAATCAGAGCGACGCGTTTGACCTTGCCCGGAAGAGCCATTCTGATTTTCTCGTCTGGGGGTCGGTGGAAACGGGCGAGGCAACGCTCGTGCCCTATTCCACCAGCCTGTACGCAACATCCGCGACTGCGCAGATCAGGGCGATTGATGCGGTGTCGCAGAACGTCATGGCTACGGTGGTTCTGCCGGATGGAGTGATGCGGGATACCAGAGGTTTCGGCAATACGCCCGAGCGAGCGGCGGAGGAGGCCGTCACACTTGCGCGGCGCGATTTTCCCAACGGGTACGCCTACCTCGCGGAACAATTGGAAAGGGCGCTGACCCAATAGATTGCGTCGGAAATTACCGGACGATTCCCCGTGTGGTTCCTCTCCCTCCATCCGTGAATCCGTCACTGCGTTTTTCTGTCGATCGCCTCCTCAACAGCCTTTTTGAGAGCTTCCGCGGCTGCTCTGTCGCCACCTGCTGGAATGATGGGCGGAAGGATCTCTACTTCCCACGTTCCGGGGGTGATGAGAAGCGAACCGACATGGTTCCGCTCCCATGCCCCTCGAAAGGCGATCGGAACCACCGGAGTCCCCGTTCGCGCGGCAACGCGAAAAATCCAGGATCCGAATTCACCACGCCGGCCCGTGCGCGTTCGATGACCTTCCGGGAAGACGACCAGTGGTTGGCCCTTTTTGAGACGCTCTTCCACCAGCCGGAGGGACTCCCGTGTTCTTTGCGGGGTCGTATGACTCAAAGGGATATTGCCCACCCGAGCGATGATTCTGCCGTAAAGAGGCCACCGGAAATGTTTGTCGAGCTCCACCCCCGCAATCGGGCGAGGCAGAATCGAAGCCATGACGAAAGGGTCGAAAAGGTTCACGTGGGGCGCCACTGCGACAAATGCGCCGGTCTCGCGCCGAGGGAATTCCCCGTGCGGGACTACGCGG
>JAKPPK010000345.1 GCA_029547385.1 Candidatus Latescibacterota bacterium | reverse complement strand
GAACAGCGCGCTCGTTTGCGGGTCGCTCCACCGCCTGCCCTTCGCGTCTCTGTTGTACCGGGCGTTCGTGGACACGGACAGAAGCTGATCGAGAACCCGTTCCTTTCCCGAAGTTCGTGCTTTCACCTGAAAGACGTTCCGGAGGCCGAGGTCGACGATTCTGCTGGTATCGCCACCTAGGCTCCGTCCGCCAAAGACGTACGTGCCGCCCCGCGTACGGGAAGAGAACACGTAATTGAACGACGCCGAGGGGGTTACGACGTGGCGGACCGCGCTGACCGGGCCCAAATGAACCGGAAACACACCGTAGAATGTGGCGTTGCTGGAGACGCCGCCGGAGATTGTCTGTTGCGTCTGCGGGTCGTTGGCGTTCAGTTCGTCGGGGCGGCTTTTCCACGACGCAGACCAGTTGAACGTCGGCACGAGGGTCAGCCACCGTGGCGTGGGAAGCGGCAACGTCAACCCGACATTCTGGGAAGTGGTCTGCGTGTAGCCATCCAGGATCCTCTTGCGCGTCCAGAGGACTTCCTGTGCGATATCAGGCTCCTTCACGCGGAGGGAGTTGCCGGACATGATCGCGTAGCCGTCGGGAAGGCCGGCAGAGCGGGAAATCAGCACGAGGGCATTGCTGTCGCTCGTCCGCTGAACATAGCCTTCGCCGATTCGTTCCCCGTTTTCGACTGCAACGACATAGGTGCCGTCATAGAGCGAGTTGATGTAGCTCGTGCTTGTGATGGTGAGGAGGTAGACGATGACGCTGTCTCCGCGCTGTTCTGTCGTCTCCCATGTGTCGAAAATGGTTCTGTCGGAGGGGCTTCTCCGCTGGCTGTTCGTTCCACTCCACGACCAGGAGTATCCGAGCCTGCGGAACCATGCCGGCTCCTGACGAGGGGCTGCCGCCGCACGAGGCCCGCGTTGGGGAGGCGGTTCGGGGAAGAAGTAGCGTTGGCCGGAACTTATGGAGAGGGCCGGAAGCATCACGTCCAACTGGCGATTCTGAAGGTTCTGGCTCCTCCGCGCGTCAACGCGCAGGCTGTACCCGGATTCCCATGTCTGAGTGTATCCGACCGTCGAGGTGAAATCCTGCCTGAGCACGGACGCCTGGGTTGAGCTGGAGGTGACGTAGGGCGATGAGGTGCTGGTGAAGTTGATGTTGGCAGCCACGGAACTTCGCGGAGTGAGTTCCTGCCGGTGTTGCGCGGTTACAGTCCAGATGCGCCGCCCGATCTGGGAGGGTGTATCCCAGTACTTGCTGTAATCCGACGCGATGGAGCCCTGGAAGCGATAACGGAGCGCGTAATCCGTCCGCAGCCGCCATTCGTACCCAATGCGTTCGTCTATGTCGAGCACGGCCTGTCCCCCCACGTAGTCGTTGGGAGCGACGTAGTAACCGAGCCCACGCATGAATCGGCCCGCGTATCTGTTTTCGCCCATGCGGGGCGCGATGAATCCGGAACGGCGGTCCTTGTCGACAAAAAACACACCGAACGGGAGCCAGAAGAAGGGGACGTCTGCCACCTTGAACACGATTGGTTTCGCGATGACCTTGTCACCGACGAGTACGCGCATCTGCCTGGCTTCAAACTGGTAGTGCGGCGGGGTATCGTCGCACGTGGTGTACACACCGTTCAGAACATCTACCTGCCTTTCACCGGTCCGCTTGACAACGCTCCCTCCGTAGATGCCTTCCGTCACTTCGCTGTGGCCCTCTTCCACCAAGCCTCTGCGCGTGCGCAGGTTGTACGTCATCCGTGCACCTGAAAAGGCTTCCTGCCCGCTGGAAAACTCCGGCCTCCCGATAATAGAGTCTGGCGAGATTGCGTGGCCTTCCGCGATCAGAAGGTCTTCGCGTGTGAGGAACCGAATACGGTGCGCCGTAAGGCTCATCCCGGCCGCGGACAGGCGTGCGTTGCCAAGGAGAGTGATCACCCTGGTGTCGAGGTCATACTCGATTTCGTCGGCCGCGTACCGAACGGAATCGGTGGACACGCTGTCAGGGAAACCGCCGAACGTGGCGAAGCGCTCGCCGGTAGCGGTAGAAGGAAGCTGGGCGCGGAGGGGAGCAGGTAACCACAGTAAGAGCAGCACGGCGATCTCACACAATCCGCACGCGATTCTCAAGGCGCAGGGGACGCGGAGCGCGTGTTCGCCGGGCTGCATCGCAATCTCAGGAGGAAGCCGCGGATTCGCACAGGACGGAGACTCTGACCTGGCGGTTCCTCGGGCCGTCGAACTCACAAAGGAATATCCCCTGCCATGTACCCAGCTGGATTCTTCCCGCTTCCACTGCAACGGTTACGGATGATCCGGTGAGAAGCGCCTTCAGGTGCGCCGGGCTGTTCCCTTCCGAATGGGCGTAGTCCCCGTCCCGCGGAACAATGCGTTCGAACGCGACGAGGATATCGCGGGGAACATCCGGATCTGCGTTCTCGTTGATGGTAACCGCCGCGGTTGTGTGGGGAACAAAGACCGTACAAATCCCGCTCTTGATTCCGCGTTGGCGAACGATGTCGAAGACCGCACCGGTGATGTCGATCATCTCGTTTTTCCGGCGCGTCGGCACGCTGAATGTTGTGGAAGAGAACATGGAAACGACCCCTACCGCAGGCGCAGTGCGAGAACCGGGGAAAAGAACTCGGCAAGAAGAACGAGAACCCACGTTCTGCCCCGAAACACGTTGTAGTCAGCCAGAAGCTTTTCCCACGGGTGGTTCATCACATAGTGTCCGAACACGAATTCGAACAGCACCGTGCATATGACCCATCCTGCGCCCACCAGGAACGCCTCTCTGGGTCCGGGAATCGCATTCCGCATGAACCACCACGTCAGAAGGAACACGATGGCGCTGAGAGTAACTGAAGACACGATATGTCCCGCGTGCTCACCGATAACCGGGTTGATCCAGTAGACGCGGACAGTCCCGTTGAGAATAGCCAGCGGAATCATTGCAATCCAGAGGAGAATCGCCCGCACGACAAGCATCACGCACCTCCTGACCCGGAAGCTGTTGCGTTCACCTGGTTCCAACAACAAGCCCGGTAGCACCGGGAAGCGGCACCGAACGAATTCTGCTGAAACCTGTTTCCTTCAGCCACGCGTGGTACTCCTCCTCGCTGTAGGAATTTCCGGCGGCCGTGTTAACAAGCATGTTCAGCGCGAACAGAACGCCTGCCTTCGGCGCCGTCTTGTCCGCGTTGAGGATGTGATCATGAATTACCAGATCACCACCCGGTTGCAAAGCGGCGAAAGCCTTCCGAAACAGCGATCTGTTTTCCTCCGGGCCATTCATGTGGCAGATCGCGGAAAGGAACACAAGATCGAAGCCGTTTCCAAACGGATCGCTGTGGAAATCGCCTCTTTTGACGCTCACGCGGTCCGCCACTCCCGCGTCCTTGATGTGCCGTCGCGCAATTCGCGTAACCGGGCCCAGGTCAAACACCACTGACCTGAGGGCCGGGTTCATCCGGGCGAAGGTGATGCTATACCCTCCGGAACCGCCCCCGACGTCGAGCATATTCCGATACCTTGCAATACCAAGCGCACCCGCGACCACAGACGCCCGCTCGAGAGAGTTTCGGTGCATCGCCGCGATGAAGGCTTCCGTCTCTTCCGCGTTGCGTCTGCGTTTCGCTACCGAGGTCCCGGCGCGCACCGCTGCCGTTAACGTGCTCCACGAATTCCACAGGCCTACCGTGTGCATGATAGCGTCGCGCGCGCTATCGGGAGAAGTTGAGGTAAGGTACTTTTCGGCAACGGGCGTCAGCGCATAACGATCTTCGGCTTTTTTGAGGAGGCCCTGGGTGACCAGCACGTTCATCAGCATCTCTGTTGCGCGCGGGTCGGTCCCGATTTTGTGCGCGACCGAGGATGCTGATGATCCCTCGCATACTGCCGTGAAGAGGTCCAGTTCCACCGCGGTCAGGATTGCGCGACTCTCCATGAACGCCCGCGCAGTGGCCATGGTGGCGTCGAACCCGGTTTTCAGCGATGTGATGTTCGTATCGTCCATCGGTGTCGATCCTCTATCCGCGGATGCGGACCATGACCTTGTACATCCCCACAAAGCGAGGGAACCACTCCCAAAAAAGAGAAGCCGGAGGGCCGTGCTGTTTCAGAAGCGACCCTCCGGCCTCGTACTCGAATGTAACGAAGCTACATGAGCTGCGCACCCTCCTCGACAACCAGTTCCGGGTGCTTCCGGGCTGTCCGGCGATCGCGCCATGCCCTGAAACGGATGGCCATGGTTTCGAACAGGGTGTACACCACGGGCACCACTATCAGGGTCATAAGTGTGGCGAACAACAGGCCACCCATGACGGCGCGCGCCAGCGGAGCCCAGGATTCACCCGATTCACCCAGCCCAAGTGAAAGCGGGAACATGCCCATGGTCGTGGTGAGAGCCGTCATCAACACCGGTCTCAGGCGGGTTTTTCCGGCTTCATACGCGGCTTCAAACAGCTCCTTGTGTTCGAGCCGCATCATCTGGTTCGTGAAATCCACCAGAACGATTCCGTTGTTTACGACGATCCCCACGAGCATCAACATGCCGAGAAGTGCCATCACGCTCACGGTGGTGCCGGTTATTGCCAGCGCGATTGCAACCCCGATAAACGAAAGTGGAACCGTGGTTCCGATGATAAGTGGATCGACGAGCGATTCGAACTGGCTCGCCATGACCATGTACACAAGCACAATTCCCGCGAGGATGGCCAGCCCGAGGTACCGGAACGATTCCCGGAGATCCTCCGCTCCCCCACCGACTTCCATGATGACGTCGTTGGGAATGTTGAGTTTGCTGATCGCCTTTTCCACATCTTTCGTCACGCTCCCGAGGTCGCGTCCTGATACGCCGATGGAAACGGTTGCCACGCGCCCCTGATTCTCACGGAAAATGGCGATGGGGGCCACTTCACGTCTGACATCTGCGACCTGTCGCAATGGGATCAGGGCGCCCGCAGGTGTGGCGATGATGAGGTTCTCCAATTGCTCCGGAGATCGCCGGAATTCCTCGGCAAAGCGGACAAAAATGTTGTACTCTTCCCCCGCTTCACGGTACCGCGTGGCCGTGGCGCCCTGAATGGCCGTGGATACCGCCGCACTCACCTGCCCGGCCGTCAGGCCGACCGCCTGAAGACGGTCACGGTCGAGACGTATCTGAAGTTCCGGCGCCCCTCGATCGAGGTTCGATCTGGCGTCGACTGCCCCGGGGATTTTTTTGGCGATTGCCACGGTGCTATCCGCGAGATTCCCGATCACGTCAAGATCGTCTCCGAAGAAACGGACCTCGATGTCGGCGCCGCCCATGCCCGGACCGCTATCCTGCTGGAAGTTGTACTTGATTCCCGGGATCTTGTCGAAGCGAGCACGAAGAGCGTCCTGAATTTCGGACTTCGAGCGGTCCCGATCCTGGAGAGGAACAAGTTTGACCTGTATTTCGCCAGAATGGGTGTCGAGCCCCTGCAGGGCCGCGACGATTCCGCCGCTGGCTCCCGCATTCACGTATACCGTCGTGCGCTCCGGAACCTCCTTTTTGATGATCTCCTCCATCATGTTGAGCGTCGCCATGGTGGTTGGCAAATCGGTGCCCACGGCGTGCTGCACACTGCAACGGATGCGACCGTCGTCTGGATGTTCCATGAAATTGACGCCGATGCTCATGAACAGAGGAATCGACGCCGCGAACAATCCCGCTGCGGTGAAGACAACCGTCTTGCGATGGCCAAGCGCCCATTTCAACACAACGCTGTAGCGGGTTTCCAGCCATTTCAGCCCCTTGCCGATGTCTTCGTACATGCGGAGCAGGAATCGTGTCCGGGGCGGGTGCTGCCGGGCGAGGAACCCCGCAGCGAGGGAGGGCACAGCGGTAAGTGCGACGAAGATGGACACGGAAAGTGCGAAGCAGATCGTCAGCGACATGTCGTTAAACATGACCCCCGCAATTCCCGGAACGAACAATACGGGAAGAAACACAACGATCGTAGTGAGTGTCGAGGCGGTGATAGCCATCGCCACCTGGTTGCTTCCCTTTTCCGCCGCCTCCACGCGGTCGTACCCGAGTTCGTGCAGGCGGAAGATGTTTTCGAGCACGACGATGCTGTTATCGACAAGCATTCCCACCGCAAGCGCAAGCCCGGCCATGCTGATAACGTTGAACGTGACTCCTGCTGCATCCATGACGGAGAACGTGAGCACCATGGAAACCGGGATCGAGATACCTACGATCAGAGAGCTCCGGATATTCCGCAGGAAGACCAGCAATACGAGGATTGTCAACCCGAATGCCTGCAGGGCGTTGGAGGAGAGATTCCCCAGGGAATCCTGAATGTACTGGGCCTGGTCAAAAACAGTCGTCAACGACAGATTGCCCGGGACGCTCTGCGTGATCTCCGGCAGGACTGCTTTCACGGCACGCACGGTTTGCACGGTGTTTGCGTCCGATTGCTTGCGGACGATCAGCATCACACCGGACTCTCCGTCAATCCTTGCCTCGCCCAGAACCTCCTGGAAGCCGTCGCTAACATCCGCCACATCACGAAGGCGGATCACCTGTCCATTTTTCGTGGCCAGCATGACGTCGCGAATCTGCTCGACCGAAAGGAACTCGCCAAGGGTGCGGACGGCGAATGCGGTGCGCCCATCGCGGATTGAACCGCCCGGCACCTGCATGTTGCTTCTCTGAAGCGCGGCCGTGACGGTCTCGATGCCGAAACCGTACGATGCGAGGGCGCGCGGGTCGATCTCCACATTGATCTGTCGCGCGAGGCCACCGACCACGTCCACCGAGGTAACTCCCTCCACCCGTTTCATCCTCGGCACCACGTAGTCCTCACAGACCTTGCGAAGGCTTGCCTGATTGAGCACCGGTGAACGCACGCCCATGAACATGATGGGCATCATTTTCGTACTGAATTTGAACAGCAGTGGTTTGGTCACATCCTCCGGGAGAGTGGTAACCCGGTCCAGCGCACGGCTTACGTTCATCTGTGCCATGTCCATGTCCGTATCCCAGTCGAACTCCAGCGAGATTACGGACATTCCATTGCGCGAACTTGAGGTGACCTTCTTGATTCCTTCCACCGAAGACACTGCCGATTCGATGGGCTCAGTGACGACGGACTCCATGTCAAACGGCCCGGCGCCTCTGTACTGCGTCAGGACCATGATCATCGGGAACGAGATATCAGGGTAAAGGTCCAGTTTCAACCTTGAGAGCGAAAAAAGCCCGAACCCGAGAGCTAACAGATACGCCATGAAGGTGGTGACATGATGGCGTATGGCGAGACGTGGCAGATTCATGAAGGGACTCCCGCGGTTCTATTCGGATGCCGGTGAAACACGCTGCCCGTTCTGCAGGAACGAGTGACCTTGAACGATGATTTTGTCGTCCGGGCGGATTCCTGAGGTGATCTCCACACGGTCCCCTGTTGTGTATCCCAGCGTGACATTCCTCCGCACGGCCCTTTCTCCTTCTGCCACGAAGAGGTAGTACGTTCTGGTTATATTGCTGACGGTACTCCCTGCCACAAGGCTGGCCTCCTGCAACACGGCGTTGGAAGGAACCATCAACGCATTCGGGCGGCGATCAGCTTCGATTTCCACACGGGCGTACATCCCGGCTTTCAGGCGCTGATCACGGTTGGGCAGCAGGATTTCCACATCGGCCATGCGTGTCATCGCATCCAGAATCGGGCTTATCTGTCTGATTGTTCCGCTGAACGCTTCATTCGGGTACGAAGCCACCTGAACAGTTGCGCTCTGACCGATTCTCAGGGTCCCGAAATCCCTTTCCGGAACCTGGATCTTGGCAATCAATGGCGCCGGTTCCGTTACTACCGCCAGAGGAACACCGGGGCCAACCATGTCGCCTACCTCAACAAATACCTTTCCGACGAGGCCGGAAAACGGCGCGCGCACTTCCGCATCGTTTCTCCGAATGACCGCCTGCTGCAGCATGGCGCGTGCCTGTTTGACGCCTTCATCGGCCGCGGCTTTCTGCGTGCGGATGGCGTCGAACTGCGACTGGCTGGCACCGCCTTCGGCGTAGAGACGCTGCACCCGCGCGAATTCGGTCGCAAGGTTGGCAGCCTGCTGCTCGGCAGAGGAAACGGCTGCCTGCGCCTGCTGAACCGCCGCGTCCAGCGAGGAGTAGTCCACTACGAAGAGAACCTGGTTTGCCGCGACACGGGAACCGAGATCCACTCGTTTGCTGACAATGCGTCCGGAAACCGGCGAGATGATTGTCACCTGTTTGTCTGCCACCAGGCTTCCGTTGGCGGAAATGACGCGAATGGCGTCCTCTCGGTACGGAGCGTGGACGGTGACTGGCAGCGCCTGTTCGGCTGTATCTGCCTGTTGTTCTTTTTCACCACAGCCCGAAGAACCGATCGCGACTATCGCAAGGAACGCGGTCAGCGCGAGTGCAGATGTCCAGCGTCGGTCGCCGGTATGCGTCGAGATGTGATTTCGAATCCTTCCTTCCACGGTGTGCTCCTTCAGTCCTGACTGACCCGGGTGAGACCGAGTGCCTTTTCCATGCGGATATGGGCAACGTGATAGTTGTAAAGAGCCTGTGCGTACTGGGTGCGCGCGCTCGTCAGCGCAAGTTGCGCGGAAATGACATCCAGTTGCGTATTTCCGCCTTCGCTGTACATCACACTGGCGAGGCGCAACGCCTCGGCGGCCTGGTTCACGGTTTCGAGGCCGGTGGCGAGGTTCAGCTCTGCCTCATGAAGCCCGTGGAACGCTGCCTCCACTTCCAGCGAAATCCCGTCTGTGGCCAACTGCCGGAACAGATTGAGCTGCCGGACGCCTACCCTTGCCATCTGCACGGTTGCCGGTGTTTTCCACGAATCCCAGAACGTCCAGTTCAACTGCAATCCCAGCATGGAGACGCGGCGGAAATCACCGGAACTCACACTCAGTGATGGCCGTTGTGCCTCCCACTGAGAGGTCGCGAACGCGGCGACAGTCGGGTAGTACGCGCTGCGGGAAAGTGTTACGGCGTCATTGGAAATCTGTTCGCCAATATCGAGCTGCCGGATTTCCGTCCTCTGTTCCCGCGCGATGCGTCGAAGGGAATCCAGAGGCACCTTCGCCCATTCGCTCGCGAAAACGGCCAGCGTGTCCGAAGGTGTGATCGCGTCTCGTTCTCCCACGCCTATCGCGAGGCGAAGCCTGCCATCGGCAAGGTCGCGGTTGCTTCTCGCGGATGTCAGATTCGGCCGCAGAGTGGCCAACTGGACGCGTGCGCGCAGGAGATCGAAGCGCGATGCGGAGCCCACGTCCGCCCTGCGTTGAACAAGCGCAAGGCTGGATTCCGCCTGCGCCACCGCCTGCTCGTTCACCGTGACAAGCATGCGGCTCAACACCGCCGCGAGGTACGCCTCCCTGACGGATGCGATCACGGTTTGAGTGGTTGCGTCAAGGCGGAGTTGTGAGGATTGCAGCGCTGTTTCCGCCATCCGCACACCGGTGACTCCGGCGAAACCGAGGAAAACGGGCTGGCGGGCAGTGAGAGCGAGCGAGTAGTTGTGTTTTTCACCGATCGAAACCGCCCCGACCGGCGCCGGCATCACAACCACCGGCAATTCCGCGTTCCAGGTGTATCCCGCGGTGGCCGCGAGGCTCGGCAGGATCGTCGCGCGTGCCCTGGTTATGCCTGCACGGGCGCTGTCGAGGCTCGCTTTCGCGCCGGCGATCTGCGGATTGCGCTCCAACGCCATTTGTTCCGCCTCGCGCAACGAAATTCCCCTGGCGCCGGCTCCTGACACCAAAGCCATGGAACACACGATCCAGAAGGCACACACTTTGCCAGTGCGGCCGATGCTCTCCAACATGCAAAGTCTCCTTTTCACGCGCTTATGAGGCAGGTAATTCCGAAGGGGAAAACGAAGACTTCCTCACGCGCACACTCCGTGGAGGTAGAGCTGAGTTAACTGGTCGGCCAGATCGTCGTCCAGCGGAGGGCCGCCGAGAAGGATGCTCTGTCCGACGTGAATATTGACTGCTCCCGAGAAGACGTTGATCGCAACGCTGGGGTTAATGTCCGGACGGAACAACCCGCTCGCCTGTCCTTCGGCGAACATCCGTAAGAGAATGTTTACTATTGGCTTGTGTTCCCGGCGGAATTCCGCCGCCAACCCCGCCCCATCAGGCCCGAGCAGGAAGTTGATATGAAAACGCACGAGGTCGGGGTTTTCACGGACGTGTCGGAACTGCGCTCTGACTACCCTCTGGAAACGCTCGATGAGCGGGATGTCCAGGCGCGCGATTTCATCCCACGTCTGACTCAGGTTCTGGAAGCCTTCTTCAAGGAGCGCTCTGCACAGACCAGCCTTGTTTTCGAAATAGTAGTAAAGCATGGGCTTGCTGACGCCCGCGGCATCAGCAATTTCGCGCATGGAGACGCTCCCGTACCCGCGCGCTGCGAATAACTTCGCGGCAGCCGCAAAGATCCTGTCGCGGGTCTCCTTTCCGACGGCCGGGTGGGATGTGGGTTCCATGAGGCGGTTGATCTCCGTTTCTGTGTCTACCTACCGGTAAGGATAATAACAACCAACCACCTCTCCGTCAAGATGAGAACCGCGTCCAGGGTACAACAGGTAAGACTTCCAACCGGGACAGAATGTTACATTTTGAGGGCGCGGAATGAAGGCGAATCAGGCGAGAGTGACGGGTCCGGTTGCGATGGCGAACACCCAGAAAGAGGCAGCAGCGCGGGCGGAGGATCTCCGACAGAAGGTTTCCCTTCTGCCGAGAAAGCCCGGCGTGTACATTTTTCGCGATTCAAGCGGGGAGATAATCTACGTAGGCAAGGCGAAGGTCCTTGCAAACCGGGTTCGCACGTATTTCGCGGACAGCTATGATGACGGTCGCCTCCAGATTCACGCGCTTGTGCGGAGCATCGCTGACCTGGAAGTGATCGCCACCAGCAGCGAAACCGAAGCTCTGGTTCTGGAAGCTACTCTGGTCAAGAAGCATGCTCCGCGGTACAACATCCGTCTGAAAGACGACAAAAAATACCCGTACTTGTTGCTCACCAACGAGGCGTTTCCCCGCCTGGTTTTCACACGGTCGGTTAGGCGTGGTGAGGGCAGGTATTTCGGTCCCTACACAGATACCCGCGCGCTCCGCCGCACTCAGGAACTGCTGCACCGTCTTTTTCCCCTGCGCACGTGCACGTCTCCCCTGCCGAGTCCGTCAATAACCCGCGTGTGCCTGCAATACGAAATCAAGCGGTGCAAAGGCCCGTGCGTGGGACTGCAGACCCAGGAAGAGTACGCGACGGTGACGAACCAGGCGGAGCGATTCCTGAGAGGGCAGATTTCGAGTGTCGTGAGGGAACTGGAACAGGAGATGGACCTCGCTTCGGAAAGGCTCCAGTTCGAGCGCGCCGCCGAACTGCGGGACCGGTTGAATGACATACGGACAACCGCGGAGAAACAGAGCCTGGCAGATGCCCGCGGGGAGGACAGGGATGT
>JAKPPK010000334.1 GCA_029547385.1 Candidatus Latescibacterota bacterium | reverse complement strand
ACGGTTTCGGTATAGACGCCGCTCACGGTCGCGGTGATGGGGGCAATCTTGCCCGAAGTCGTGACGTGGTAATCATCATCGAACACGGGAACGCTGCCAGTCGTGACAACTTCCTTGGGAAGCGTCACGGTCGTGGCTTCCGAGCCGATGTCGGTCCAGGTCACGCCGTCGGCGCTAATCTCGACTTTCGAGCACGCTTGGGCTACCGCACTACTGGTTTTGGTCATGTTGCTATCCTCCGCAGTTGCTTGAATTGCGTCAACGTCGCGTATGCCATAACAAACTCCTTGCGCTGCTAATAACTGCTTAGCAGCACTACAACTCCCACGACGGATTGCTGAGCGCCGCCCACAACAACTGAATCGCCTGGTCAATTTGCGCCTTGATTTCTAGTGCGCTCATAGTCGTTGGAAACGACGCGTCGAGTCTGCGCGTGTCGCCAGGTCTGGTGTCGTTGGTTGTATCAATCGTAACAACCAGATCGTTGTTCTGAATCGCAGCGCCAACTATCGTGATTTGAATCGCCATGAGTTATTCCTCCTCTCAAAACTTATTTACTTGTCGTGCTAACGGAAAATCTTCGGGGACTGCGTATGTAGAGAGCAACTTCAACACGGTCGTGGAGTCGAGTGGTATTCCGTAGACCATCCCGTTTGGAGCCAGCACCCCTCCTACCCATTTTGCAGTGCCAGCCAGCGAGCCAAATGTAGTTGCGGTATCTGTGGTCGGGTCAATTTTCAACACGGCCGTGGCACCATACGGGATTCCGTAGATCATCCCGTTTGGAGCCAGCACCCCGCCATACCATTTTCTAGTGCCAGCCAGCGAGCCAAAGGTAGTTGCGGTATCTGTCTGCGTTGCTCCAAGGCATGTAACAGCCGCGAGAAATGCAGCCGTGTTATTAGCGTTTTCTTCCCATGCCGGAAACACGCAGTGCACCGCCGCACTTCCTCCCGCTCCCGTACAGGTCAGTTGGGTCATGGCGCTACACGCTCACAATCGCATAGGTAAGCCAGCCGTCAACCGTCCCCGCGCCGGTGTCCGCTTGGAGCGCCGTGTTGGTAGCGCATTTCCAGATGGGCATGGCGAAGTTTCCAGACGGCGCAATAGCCAAGCCGCCCTCGTCGCTCACCGCCATCGTGCCAGTCAAAGCGGTAGGTGTGCTGTCGTGAAACACGACCGTGCCCGCCGCGGTATCGAAAAGGAACGCGACGGAGTACACCCAGATTTGCTTCCCCGCGCCGGGAGCAGCGATAATCTGCTGGTTGTTGCTCGTTGCCGCCAGGTCAATCACGGCGCTGGAGAAACTGTCCACCGTGGGGCTGCCGGGTCCGATAACCGCGCCGGATTCCGCCGCCACGACCTCGGCATGCGTGCCGTCGCCCATGTCACGGTAGCGCGTCTGCATGGTCGCGGGGATTTGTTCTCTTTGTGCTCTGACAATATCTACCATTGGTAACCTCCGTATAACGAGAAAGGCGCGAAGCCGTTAAGCCTCGCGCCTCATTGCGCTTTTGTGTCTATGTCTATTATATCACGGATTAGACAGTAAACTCGCGCGGGTCATCCAGGAGCCACAAGCCGCGCTTGTTTTGCGCGTTCGGAGGACACAGGACGGTGATGCGCTCGAAGTTGGCGCGCGCCGCCTCAGCATAAGGCGGATGCGAAGCGTCGTGCAAGATGACGGAGCCGCCAGGATTGAGCATGGAACGCGCCTTGCTCAGGCATTGCGGGCGCGTTTTCGGCGCGCCATCCACGAGAATCAGGTCAAAC
>JAKPPK010000586.1 GCA_029547385.1 Candidatus Latescibacterota bacterium | reverse complement strand
CGACCTCATTGCCTTCGTTGCGCACGAACTGAAAAACCCCCTTGCCTCCTGTCTGATGAACGCATACATGCTGAAAGACGGGCTGCTGGGGGAACTGAACGAACGGCAGCAGAAGGCGGTCGCTTCCCTCGTGAGGAATCTGGAATATTTCGATGACACGATTCATCATTACCTCAACCTTACGCGGATCGAACAGGGCAATTTCAACATAGAGCCACGTCCCATCCTCGTAGTTCACGACGTCGTACAACCGTGTCTGGAAAACCTGGACAGGCAGATCACCACGAAAAAGATCAAAGTCGTGAACGATCTGCCACCCGGGGATATCCATCTGGTCGCGGATCCAGCCCTGTTACGCATCGTGTTCAACAATCTCCTCAACAACGCGATTGTGTACGGGCGCGAGGGGGGAACCGTCCGCCTGTCCGCATTCGAACACGGCGGATGGTGGGAGTTTTCTGTGTGGAACGAAGGCGTGGGGATTCCCAAGAACAAAATCAAGACCCTTTTCCGCAAATTCAACCGGGTGGAAAACCCTTCCGCTCCGAAACTTCGCGGCACCGGTCTCGGCCTCTACATCACGCGCACGATCATCGAACGGCACGGCGGAACCATCTCCGCAGACTCAGAGGAGGGTTCCTGGGCCCAGTTCCGATTCACATTGCCCGCGGTTGTTTCACCGGCTTCGGGGGCCTGATCGAGCGCCAAGGGTGGACGAGTTGCGCCCCGTCCGTTATATTTTCCCCTCGCCTCGCGTGCAATTGACGTTCGGCGATTTTCCACAATCCTTCCCTTGCTCCGATGCTGATTCTGCCTGCGATTGATTTGCGTGATGGACGGGTAGTACGCCTGCGACAGGGCAACCCTGACGAACAGACAACGTATTCCGAGAGCCCCGCAAGTGCGGCACAGGCCTGGTTCGAGGCAGGTGCGGAGTGGCTGCATGTGGTGGATCTGGACGGCGCATTCGCAGGCGAACCGGTGAACATCGCAGCAATCCGCTCGATCGTCGCCGCGGCGCCTGTTCCGATTGAAGTCGGCGGGGGCATACGCTCCGTCGGTACTGCGGCGAAATTGCTGGCGCTTGGCGTTTCACGGGTTATTTTCGGAACCGTCGCCGTCACTCACCCGGAAATCGTTGGCGAAGCAGTTGAGCGGTTCGGTGCCGAACGGATCGTGGTGGGTCTGGACTCCAAGAACGGAAATGTTGCGGTGCGAGGTTGGACCGAGGCGAGCTCTCTTGCGGTTCTGGCGGCGGCACGACACCTGAAAGAATCGGGAGTCGTCCGGGTCATCCATACCGATATCGCCCGTGACGGAATGTTCACCGGACCCGATATCGACACCGCTGCCCTGCTTGCGAGAGAAACCGGTCTGTCCGTGATCACCTCCGGCGGCGTGGGCTCGCTGGCCGACATCCGCCGCGTTGCCGAAAGGAAAGAGCTGGAGGGAGTGATCGTGGGAAAAGCGCTGTACGACGGAGCATTTACCCTGCAGGCGGCGCTGGAAATTGCACGAAACAGGTCGAACAACGCAACGGGATGAATTGACTGAGGGGTACGCATGATCGTTGTCATGCACCGCGGTGCAACACAGGAAGAAATCAGCCACGTATGCGAGCATATCGTGGAACTCGGGTTCAAGGCCCACCCGATCTACGGCACGGAACGAGTGGTAATCGGCGTGATCGGCGACGATCACGCGAAAACCGAAGCGATGGCAACGCTTGGGATTCAACCCGGCGTGGAACAGGTCACCCCGATCCTCAAGCCGTACAAACGCGTCGGCGCGGAAATGAAAAAAGAAAGGACGGTGGTGAAAGTCGGGGACGCCGCATTCGGGGGTGGAAATTTCGCGGTGATCGCCGGTCCCTGCTCCGTAGAAAACGAGGAACAACTCCTTTCCACCGCGCGGAAAGTGAAAGCAGCGGGCGCACGAGTGCTTCGCGGCGGCGCATTCAAACCCCGGACCTCGCCCTACGCGTTCCAGGGCCTCGCAGAGGAAGGGCTCAGGCTCCTTTCCCTCGCAAGAAGCGAGACTGGACTTCCGTTTGCGACCGAGGTAGTGACCAACCGGGACGTGGAACTGATCGCCCGTTACGCAGACATGCTGCAGATCGGCGCGCGGAACATGACCAACTACTCGCTCCTCCGCGAAGTTGGCGCCACCGGAAAACCAGTTCTTCTTAAGCGGGGATTGTCGGCGACACTTGAAGAACTGCTGCTCGCGGCGGAATACATCGCTGACGAGGGCAACGAGCAGATCGTGCTGTGCGAACGCGGCATCCGCACCTTTGAACCTTTCACCCGAAATACGCTGGACCTTTCGGCGGTACCGGCGATCCATATGTTGTCCCATCTGCCGATCATAGTTGATCCAAGCCATGCAACCGGACGGAGCGAACTCGTTCGTTCAATGGCCCTTGCGGCGATCGCCGCCGAAGCCGACGGGCTTATCGTGGAGGTCCACCCGGCTCCGGAACAGGCGCTGAGCGACGGTGCGCAATCGATCCTTCCCGAGGCGTTCGCGCAACTCATGGAAGAGGGGCGGCGCTACCTTGCCGTATCCGGGCGCACGTTATGAGCGAAGCGATCTCGCAGACAAGGCAACGGGCGTATGACCTGGACCGCTCGTTTGACCGGCGCACCGCGTTAGGCAACGTCAGGCGCGTGGTGGTAAAGGTCGGAACCAGCACGCTCTCGTCCGAAAATGGACGCCTCGACAGAGCTTACATCGCAGAATTGATGGAACAGGTCGCCGGACTGAGGAACAGCGGCCGCGAAGTCGCGATCGTATCCAGCGGCGCAGTTGGCGCGGGAATCGGAGCTCTCAACCTCAAAAAGCGACCGGGTTCAATCGGTGACCTTCAGGCTGTGGCGGCAGTGGGCCAATCGCTCCTCATGCACTTTTATGACGATGCGGCATCGCCGATGGGGATCCGCGTCGCGCAGGTACTCCTGAGCGCCGCCGATCTGCGCCGTAAAGTCGGGTACCAGAATGTCCGCAGCGTGTTTGAATCGCTCTTCCGCTTGAAAGCCCTCCCCATCGTGAATGAGAACGATTCCGTTGCCGTTGAGGAACTGAAATTCGGGGACAACGACTCTCTTTCGGCGCATGTGGCAAATCTCGTGGACGCTGACCTTCTCGTGATACTGTCAGATGTGGACGGATTGTACCGGGGAACCCCGGGTGCCGAATCGGCTCCTCCGCTGATCCCCACGGTCTATCGAATCGAATCCGAGGTGGAAAGGCTCTGTGGTGCCAGCACGAGCGGCGTGGGAATCGGGGGAATGGCAACCAAAATCAGCGCCGCCAAAATGCTGGCCGCATCAGGAGTACCGACGATCATTGCCAATGGTCGTACAACGCGCCTGGAAGACATCGTATCCGGCAAGCCAGTGGGAACCATCTTCCTGCCCGTCTCTGTCTCTGCACACACCAGCAGGCACCAGCACTGGATCCTCGCCCAGAAAACACTCGGGAGGCTTACCGTTGATTCGGGGGCCGCACGGGCAATCGTCGAGAGAAACACGAGCCTGCTCCCGAGCGGCATACAGCGGGTCACGGGAAGATTCTCCGGGGGCGACGCCGTCGCCATTCTCACCGAAGACGGAGTAGAAATCGCAAGGGGCATAACGCGGTATTCCGCCGACGAGATCCGGAGAATCGCCCGCCACCATTCGCGGGAAATCGAAACTGCTCTCGGGTACACGCGAGGAGACGAGGTTGTCCACCGCGATAACCTCGTCACGGTTATGGACGGGTTGCCCCGTGCTGCGCGATAGTCTGCGTACCGGGGGCCTTCGCGTCGCGCGAGGCTTTGTTGCGGCGCTTTCCATCGGGTTCCTTTCCTCCCCTTCACCCGCGGCAGAAGCAGATTCCACCATTTCCGTGTGGGTTTTTCTCACCGACCACGGTGAATCGCGCGGCGTGCTCAACCGTCCTTCGGCGCCTGTTTCCGACCGCGCAAGAGCACGAATGGCCACTCGCGGTTCGCGGACGGAAGACGTTCTGGCTGTGTATGCCCCGTATGTCGAACGGGTCTC
>JAKPPK010000267.1 GCA_029547385.1 Candidatus Latescibacterota bacterium | reverse complement strand
TGCGTGGGGAGGGTTGCAGGCCCCGAGAATCACGTAGGGCAACATGTCCTTCCCGAGTTTCGCTTTCATCGTTGCCTGGACGTCGATTTCCGTGAGAACACCAAACCCTTCCGTCGCAAGTGCTGCCTTCGTTGCAGCAACCGCTTGCACGAAGGAAGTATTCACCTCTGCCTTGATTGCGTAGTGCGCCATCCGGCTTCACACCTTTCATTGTGCGGGAACACGTAACACCTTCTTGGTCATTGATACTACTGATGCACCAGCGACGTTGGTTCCGACGTCGGGGTTTTACTGCCGCCTGCTGTCTCGTGTGACCGCCGCTTCCGACTCGGGTTCGCTCCGGTGCACGCGTTGTGGAAGTAATCATCTCCGCGGCGCGATGTCCCAGTCCCGCATCCGCCTCCAAAGCGTTATCCGGCTTATGCCCAGTTCTTTTGCCGCCGCGGTGCGGTTGTAACGATGTTTCTCCAACGCCATTCGGATTGCCTGTTCGTCGAGGATGCAGTTTCGAGCAACTGCAACCTCGGAGGGTTGCACGATTGACGGAGGGAGATGATGCACGTCAATCGTTGCGCCTTGGCTACGTATCATCGCGTACTCCAGCGCGGCCTGTAACTCCCGGACGTTGCCCGGCCATCGGTAGGAACGAAAGAGCCGGAGTACGTCGTCACTGATACCGGGCACAGCAGTTCCGTGTCTGTCAGCGATTCTTGAAAGGAGCCTGTGTACGAGCAGGGGTATATCATCAACCCTTTCCCTGAGCGACGGTACGTGGATCGGAAAGACGTTGAGCCGGTAAAAGAGATCTTCCCGGAATCGGCCTTCCGAGACCATGTCGCTCAGGTTCTTGTTCGTTGCTGAAATCAGTCGTGCATCCGTCCGACGTGGCTTGTTCTCGCCCACCCGCTCGAACACGCGCTCCTGGAGGACTCTGAGCAGCTTCACCTGTATCATCGGGGGAATTTCTGCAACCTCGTCGAGGAACAGCGTGCCGCCGTCTGCTGCTTCGAATCTTCCCAGACGGTCGCTCAACGCGCCGGTGAACGCGCCTTTGACATGGCCGAACAGCTCGCTTTCCAGCAACCCTTCTGGCAATGCCGCGCAGTTGACAGTTACCAGCGGCTTGTCCGCGCGATTGCTCAGTTGATGGATAGCCCTCGCCACGAGCTCTTTACCGGTACCCGTCTCGCCCTGAATGAGCACGGTGGCGTCGGTACGGGCTACCTCACGGACAAGCTGGAACACCTGCTGCATCGGTTCGCTTGCGCCGACAATGTTTTCAAGACCCCGCGCGCCCTCGAGATTTGCCCTGAGACGCGAGATCTCCGTTTCGTCGCGCAATAAGACTACTGCACCGAGAAGTCCCGTCTCGTCGGAAAGCAGTTGCACGCGTGCGATTACCGAGAAGAAACCGTTCTCTCCAGCCCTGAGTTGCAATCGTTCCGGCGAAGATGGCTTCCCGGAACCGATTGCTCGCTGCAACAGCCGGACCTCTCTCCCGCAGCGTTCCGAAAGAATCTCGTCAATGTTCTCACCGGTGTGCGATCTCAAATTGCCGCCAAGCAGCCTGACCGCGGCGGTATTCGTGTGAAAAATCTGGCCATCCTTCGTAACTGCCACGATGCCGTCTTCGAGAGCCTCGAAAACCTGTTCCAGGTTCCGGCGCTTTGCCATGCACGTTTCGAGGGCATTACCGATCGGCAACACGTTGTTCGGGGTCTGCAAACCAGATCTCCAACGATGAGTTCTGTGTTCAACGCTTCCCGCGGCCGCCAAACGACGCAACAATTTCCAGAGGGGACGTCGTGGCGGGCACATGCACAAACTCGTGGTCAAAATCCTCCCACGACGCGCCATTCACCTGAACAGAACGTATGGGCTTCCCTTCAGCGTGGCGGAAACGGATGCGGAATTCCGACGGCGGCGTGCTCGTTGGAGGCGCTATTCTTGCCACGATTTGCCTCCCACTGTCGCTGACTTCGTATGATACACTCGTTTCTCCGAAGTAGGTACGGGCGCGTTGGATCGAAATGCGATTACCGGGTCTGAGCCAGTAACGCGGCAGCGCGTAGCCGAAATACAGGGTTTCCGCCTCTTCGTAAACAAACATGAGACGAAGCCAGTACGCGCTTTGAGCCTCGTCAGAGGTTTTGAAATGGTCGCCTGCCCAATCACCGAGATGGGGCAACGGATGCTCGGTAATCATTCTCGTGTCGGCGTGGAATCCCGCCGCGAATGCATTGAAGTACGCCCTCAGGTAATGTTTGATCTCATTTCGAAAGAGATAGGGCAGCGGGCTGCACAGCAGATTGGGCTGCTGGCTGAATCCACCGCGGCTGAACCAGTACCGTTCACGATCAGGCAGGCTTGCGCCGCTGTAACCAAACTGCTCCGAAAGGTAAAGATTGTCCTCGTAATCCTTCATCACCCACGTGCCCATCCGAGACTCGGGCGGAATCAGTTTGCAGCGCAGCAGATGGATTGCGCCCTCGAGAGTCTCCCTGATCCAGCCGTACGAGCGACCACGCAGATGCTGATGCGAAGGGAAATGGGGAACCGCAGTTCCATCCTGCAACCGGACTACCGCGGATCGCTGCAGTGAAGCGGTGAAACCTCTGACGAGGTCATTTTTGAAAAGCGTTGCTTCGCGAAGAAGTCGATCACTCTCGGGATGGTGTATGTCGCTCAGGGCCTGTGCCGCCCTGTCCATGCCCCACCACGTGTAGGCGTTGGTGGATAACCAGTACCAGTAATCCTGGATGTCCTCAAGAACGCCTGCAGGCAGAAAACCGTACTCAATGACGGGTCTGCCTTCGGCATCCAACCGCTTTGTTCGTTCGCGCTGTTCGGTAATCCAGTCGCATGCTTCCACTATCTTGCCCGCCACACGGTGGAGCCAGTCGCGATCTCGTGTCAGGAAGTAGTGCTCCGCAAGTCCCCAAAGAGCCCATCCATGATTCTGGTTGTAGTTCCCGTGTTCGCTGCCTCCCGCCCCGTACAACACGCCGCGATGCGACGTGAAATCGCCCGGAAGAGGAACGGTTCCCTGAAAATGGAGGAATAGCTCGTACCCATTCGCAGCTTCCTGAGAGTAACCGCGTCGGTCAAGATCAGATAGCTGCATGACCGACTCGTTCGTGTACGCCCCGTACCGGGAGGAGCCGACACGCGCAATATCGAGTTCGTGTCCCCCGGAAACGGGCGACGCGGGGTGACGCTCGTGATTGATCAGAAGGTGTGTGATGTGTGCCCGGTAGAAGTCATTGATAAGGGGCTCAGGCGTTACAATCCGGGTTCCAGCAGCGATCCTCCGTTCCCAGTAGTCGGTAACCTCCTGCAACGCGCTCTGCGGCTGGATCACCTCCAACAAACCGAGTTCCGCCTCATTCAGTCCGAAAAAGGGGAGCTTGAACGCGATGGTAGTGCATTCCGAAGGCCGCAGACGCAACGAATAGTGGACCCCTTCCGTGGTTCTGGAAAGCCTGCCTTTCCGGTGCGTGATCACACACCGGAGTTTCCCGTGTTGATTCCTCACATAGCCGTGGCGTGCAAGCTGCAGTCGTTCCTGCGCGTCGCCCGCTGCGACCCGGAGAGTGAGGGTTCCGTCCTTTTCCACGTTCGAGGTGTTGGTAGCCTTCACGAGGACGATCGCAACAACCGGGTCATCTCCGCGTATCGGTGTGTCGTCCAGTGAACGATCGAGGAGAGTGGCGAACGCCGTCTGTTCGTACCGCAGCCCATCAGTTTCCCATGAAGTCGTCATCACCGGGAGGTAACCGCGTAACGGCACGCGCTGTGTAGGCGGTTCTGCAGGGAGACCAAAGGACCACCTCACGGCGTTCGGTTCCTCTTTGACCCGCTCCGTTTCACGCCCCGGCATTTTCTCAAACCACTGCCTCTCGTGCGAACGGAACACATCTCCATTCGGCTCCACGCCGAAACGCTGCCTGCGCCCCTCAACACCCAACACGAAGTAGAAGGGTCTTTTCGCCGGCATATCCTGCCACGCGCGCGCAAGTGTCTGTTCGGGCATCTCGAACACGCGGTCGTAATATGTCCTGCTTTTTGGCCGCGTACGCCGGAATTGCCGCAACGTCGCTTTGTGCCGCGTTTCAGACACCAGAACGCCAAAATCCTCGAGATGAATCGGCCCCTGGTCAAGATCGTTGGCCGCAAACGAAAATGTTGCTTCGCCCGTGCGGACGGTCACTACCGTGTGGTCGCGGGTCGTGGGGTCTTCGTTTCTGGTGGTCCATACACCAAATCGGACCAGTTCAGAACCAGCTTTGTGTTGTCTCAGAAGTTTGGCACAGCCCTCGCCGGCTGCGTCAGCAAGTTTGGGCGAAGGCTTCTGGCTGGCGAGGTGTCCGTTACAAACCTCGACAAGCCATGTGCTCTCTTTTTCCGCTGATTGCCCGCGCGTTTCACGTTCTACGACGATGTCCCTGCGAAACCACGTTGAATCGGTGTACGCCTCCCAGGAAATGATCGCAGGTAGAATTTTGTCGGACACGAGACGAATACGCAGTGTGTGCCGAAATCGAGCCGCAAAATCCCTCATTTCCGCAAATTCGCGCGTATTCAGCGGGTTGAACGTGAAAATCCATTGCTTGTCGGCAGCGGCGAGAACCGTATCGGCAACCTGCCACCGGCCGTTGAACCAGTCGTCCTCGGCCATCCATCCGGGGAATCCGCCTCCGGTCACCTGCCCCTTCGGCACGCGTTTCTCCGGCCATTGGCCCTTCCAGTACTCCAGTCGGACGTCCGTTGCGGCGGGAACATCATCCCGCCAGTGCACGACAACGCGTTCGATGTCCCGCGCTTCGCACCATTGAAGCCCGCTGTCGAATCTTGGCGTCCACGCCATCCGTTCGGCGAACGGGGCCATATCGGTCGGGGTACCCTCGGCGAAAAAGTGCACGGGATTGTCCTCCTTGCGCGATATCTGCTACAGTGTGTCCCGTCGGTCCGCCCGGTTTCGAAGCTTTTCCGCGGTTACCAGTTCCAGCCGTTTGATGGTTCTCAGCACTACGAACGCGGCCAGTGTTCCGAGAATCGCGGTAGGATAAGATCCCGCTCCCCAGGCGATGCCGAGTCCACCCATCACCCAGATGGTGGCTGCTGAGGTGAGACCCTTGATTCGGTTCGCATCGAGAAAAATCGTTCCCGCACCAAGGAAACCGATTCCCTGCGCTACTCCGGCGATCACTCGTGTGGGATCACCCGTCCCTTTCGCGACAATATCCTGCGATAGGAGGGTGAAGATGGCTGCGCCAAGGGCAACCATGATGTTCGTTCTCAATCCCGCCGGATGCCCGCCGATTTCGCGTTCCCATCCTATGACACTGCTCGCGAGCACCGCGAGTGTCAATCGCGCCGCGGGCTCACCCAGCGATGATAAGAAACCCCAGACAGTATCCACGACGTCAAACCTTCCATGGATTTAACGTTTGACTCCTCAAAGAGTCAAATGGAAGTTCCCAAAATACGAGTATGGACAGCAGCGCCAGTCCACAGCGCACATTGAGTTCACGCTACCGAGTCGCGGTGTGCCGCGAGAATGCTCCGGATCGCTTGCTCGTCGCGCCTGATCTGAGCCAGAAGTGCATCCGCGTTCGGGAAACGGTGATCCGCCCGGACGCGTTCCACGAAACGAACCTGCAACTCCTGCCCGTAAAGATCAACATTCGTGTCCAGAAGCGCTATCTCGACGACGGGATCCGTTTCCCCGAACGTCGACCGCGTACCTATGTACCCCATTCCTGCGAATTTCGAGCCGCCGCAGGACGCGAAAACGGCGTAGATCCCCTCGCCGGGAATCAACTTGAATGGATCCTCGATCGAAAGATTGGCCGTGGGATAGCCCAGGGAACGGCCGCGTTCCCGTCCGTGGACCACGCGCCCGGAGACCAGATACGGCGCGCCGAGAAGGTGGTTCGCGGGAGCGATGCTCCCGGTGCGTATCAAGCCTCTGATTCGAGTGCTGGATACCACGCGCCCATCTGACGAAACGGGAGCAGGCGAAAGAACCTCCACGCCAAGAGGAGCTGCGCATGCCGTGATTGCGTCCCGACCGGTGCACTGGTCTTTCCCGAAGGCTTGGTCATGCCCCACGAGCAACAGCCGTGCGCCAAGTCTTTCCACAAGGATGCCTTTGATGAAATCTCGCGCCGAAAGTGCCGCAAGCTCGGCCGAAAAGGGGAGGACAATCGCGCCGTCCAAACACGTTTCCTGCAAAAGGATACGTTTTTCGGAGGTTGTCGTCAGAAGAAAAGGCTTCGTTTCCCGGTGGAAGTAAATCCGGTGGTGCGGTTCGAACGTTACCAGAATCGATTGAAGGTCGCGCTCGCGGGCAGATGCGCACAACTGCGCGATCATAGCCCGATGACCAGAGTGTACACCGTCGTAGGACCCGACGGTGATCGCCGTGCTGGCCATATGGGGAAGATCCACGGAGGACTGAATGCAAGAAAAACGCATGACACAAAAATACTCCAAGCAGCCGCGGCGGGACAATGATCCGGCTCGCCGGCTGCGCGCCAGACGACGGTCGGCGTTACCTTATCATTCAGCCGCTCTCCGCTTTGGCGGAACCGAGGCGCGTGGAATCCGGTGCGTTCCCGATGCAGTCGGCCCGAAAAGTAGGTCTGCCAGTTTGCGCAGATCATTTGCCAAAAACCGTGCGAGTGTCGTGGTGTGTGGCACTACCGAGGTAGAACGAATGTCTGCATCCCGCAACAGCGAGCGCGGGAAAACAATCGTTGTGATCGGTTTTCCTGCGCGCGACACGAAACACATGCCGGACGGGAGCAAAGTGGATTCGCTCGGCGGGGTGCTTTTCACTGCGATTCCCTTGGCGGTTCTCTCTCGGAGACGCGGCCATCGCGTTGTTCCCGTGTCCAGCTTCGGGGTCGACTGCGCAGCAGAAGGAGAAGATGCGCTCCGAGCAGCCGGTTGCGAACTGGAGCATGTCCGTGTGGTGCAGGCGCACACCCAGCACTCCTTCATTACGTTCACCAGTGATAATGAGCGCTGGGAACGGGTAACAGGAAAACTGCCGGCGCTGGGAGAAGAAGACCTCCATTGTGTTCGCGGAGCGGACTGTGTGGTCGTGAATTTCATCACCGGGGCGGAAATGGAGTACGACACATTCCGTTGGCTCGCCGAGGAATACCAGGGCCCGATCATCATGGATTACCACACACTTGCGCTGGGTACCAATCCGGATGGCCGCAGGGAACCTCGCAGACGGACCGACTGGGCCGCGTGGTTTCAGCACGGAACGGTAGTCCAGATGAATGAGGCTGAAGCGGGAGCACTTGCCGGGCACTCCCTGGAAGACGCCAGAGCGTGTGCAGCATTCTGCCGCGACCTTCTGTCCTTGGGGCCGGACGCGGTAGTGATTACTCGTGCGGAAAAGGGTGCGGTGGGCGCTGAACGCGTGGTGAGACACGGGCGAGAGGCTTGGGCGACGTACGAAGTACCCGCGCCGAATGTCCCACACGTAGTCGACACCGTCGGGTGTGGTGATGTCTTTCTTGCCGGACTGGCGGTGGGATGGATTCAGTGGCACGCGCTGGAAACGGCGATGAGGTTCGCGGCAGGCGTGGCCGCACTTCACGTCGAGTACGAAGGGTTGACCGGAGCGGAACGACTGGAATCCGTCTGGGAAGCCTTTGAGGGGCCCTGATGGTTCGATGGTGGCGGACAAACATGGACCGAACCGGCCTGGGAGCCGGCCAGATTGCCGGCCTCTTCCTGTGCGCAATGATCTTCATCCCAGAGGGCGCACCCGCTTCACTTCCGGCCCAGAGGCGTGCGGCGGGAAACTGGGAGGTCACCCGGTTCGGAAACGACCTCGTCATTGAGCATAAACCTCACATGCGCTCATCTGCAGAGCGTGCGGCGGCAATCGTCCAGATGGCGAGAAGACGTTTCTACGCACTTGCGGACACTTCTTTCCCGTTTGAAATCCGCGTGCTTCTCGCATCCTCCGCCACGGAATTTGCCAGGCTGACGCGCGGGATCGTTCCCGACTGGGGTGCTGCCGCGGCGGTTCCGGACGAAGGGCTGATGATCATTTCCGGTCTGTCTGAAGAAAAACCCATGTCGGAAGCGATCTATCATGAAGTGGCGCATGTTGCGTTGCACGCTCTTTCCCGGGGCCCCGTTCCGCGGTGGTTCGACGAAGGGATCGCCATGCGGCTCTCCGACGAATGGAGCATCGCATACAGCGTCCGTCTGGCAAGGTCGGCTCTGGCGAACCGATTGTTGCCGTTGCATTCCGTAGAACGTGTGCTTTCCTTCGAACGGGAGCAGGCCGCGCTTGCCTACGCCGTAAGTTTCGCGGCGGTTCGGTGGTTTGAGAAACGCCACGGCGACAGGGCGCTGGCGTTGCTGCTTCGTTCTCTGGCCTCGCACTCTTTTGATGAGGCCTTTGTAAGAGCCACGGGTTCAGACAGCGAGTCGTTTGAACGCGAATGGTTACGGTCCGCGCGGAATTCGTACGCACTTGTCGGATTGGCGGATGACATGTGGATTTGGTCGATTCTTATCCCTGGGCTCTTCTTCCTGGCCCTTGGAGTTCGATGGTGGCGCAATCGGCGAACGCTGGCGCGCTGGAAAAGGGAAGACCGGGATAGTTCGGGTTCCGACGAGCCTCTCGATGAGCATGTCAGCGAAACATATTGAAAGCCTTGTTGCGAGGTATCTCGTGACGCGGATCAAAACGGCGCCGCCGGAAGACGTCGGGAAATGGGCGAAAAGGATATCGAATACCGGATGGCACCTGTTCTCGCGGCAACGTCGAGTGGCATGTGCCAATGTGGAGCGGGCATTTCCGGAGCTCGACGAAAAAGCCGCCATTGGAATGGCCCGTGCGTCGTTTCGGCACGCCGCGGTGGCCTTGGTTGACGCGGTACGGATGCCGGAACGGCTGCCGGATTTTGTCTGGACTTGTCCTGACGTTCTGGGACCCATCCTCGAAAAGAAACTTCCCGCGATTGTGATTTCCGGCCATATCGGAAACTGGGAGGCGGCTGGGGCAGCGATCGCAACAAGGGGAGGCAGGCTCCACCTTATCGTCGCGACACCGACCAGCCCCGGTGTTGCCGGCCTGGTGCATCGTCTCCGGACAGACTGGGGCGTCATACCGCACGCGCGGGAAAAGTCGCTTCTTCCGGTCGCTCGTGCCCTCAGGCGAGGTGAACTCGTCGGAACTGCGGTCGATCAATGGCCCGCCCGGCGTTCGGTTCGCGTAACATTCCTGAACCAACCAACCCCGTTTGCGTCCGGGTTGTTCGATTACGCCATTCGCACGGGGATGCCGGTGGTCGCCATTTGGGCGATACGGACGAATCAGAACAGCGCGACGCCGGAATACGCAGTCACGACTGAATTGGTGTGGGACCGCGAGGAGCCGGTGCGCAGTGCAGATGATCTCGTCACGCGCTGGGTCCGCATGCTGGAAAACGTCATCCGT
>JAKPPK010000263.1 GCA_029547385.1 Candidatus Latescibacterota bacterium | reverse complement strand
CGAACCGAAATGGATGTCGAAGAAGCGTCCGAACTGGTCAACAGCTTCGACTCCGGTTATCGCCACACGAGGCAGGATTGTGATGGAGTCGGCGACGAGCGATGCGCGCACCACCTCGCGATCGAACGCGATCCTGATGGTGCGGGAACCGATTGCCATCGCAAAGTCAACTCGGGGCCTTTCCTCTCGAGTCGCAGACACAACCGGAATCGTACCGTTCCCCGCAGCCCCTGAGGTATCTCTCACGTCATAGTCCAGCGTGACGTCCTGTGAAGGCAACTCATCCGAACCGAACAGGAGCAGCACCCGGAACCCGGACCGATCCCACACGAGCGAACTCGGCCTGTGCTCCTGTGCACCGGCGCGAAGCAGGAAATCTCGTTCCGTTGTCTCCAAGGCGCTTAGCGGAAGATCAAACCGCACATCTACCCCACTGGGAGAAACCCTCGCCGCGCAAAGTGCTTGCGGCCCTGTGTGTGGTCGAACCACAATCGCATCGCTCACGCCACCAATGCTGTCAGCGATGGCGGGATTCACCGCTTGCACGGCGACACGGATTTCGGATTGCACCGGCGGGGTGAACGTCAGCACCACCGGAGGGACAGGGTCTGCGAACTCAGTCCGAAGTGAAAGGGGCGCATCTCGGCCAACACCTGTCCATATCCGGTAGTGCAAGCCCGGTTCTGCGTTCCACGAGACGACTACCGAGATCGAATCCCGGACCCGGACTGACACGTTGCGCGGTGCCGCCGGCGCACGGGGCGAGGCGAGAGCGCGAAGAACCGCCAACGCGCCCCCCCGCGGGAAAAGGAGCTCAGCACCTCCCTGCCCATCAATGTCGGCGATGAGAGGCTGGCTCGGAGTGTCCGTTTCGTCGTAATACAGGAACCCGTCAACTCCCGGACCCGTGGGATCAAGAACGTACAGGTGGGGCGGCGTTGCCAGAACAACGACGCGCCTGCCACCCATATGCCCGGAAGAAAACCCGTTCCCCTCGGTGCGCGGATCGTGAAATTCGCGAACGAAAAATGGAGTCGTACCGCCCGTACGCACTTCCAGTCGAAAGGCTGCCACATCAGCGGTGAACTTGGTGTTTTCCAGGTGGCGCACGATCGCGAAGTCGTCTCGCCCGTCGTCGTTAACGTCACCGATTGCACACACGCGCGTCGCGTCGCCTTGCCCCTCAATCACTCGCGGAACCCCAAAGGCATCGTCTCCGACGCTCGGGAACAGCACCACCGCACCACCGACAGTTCCCGCAACGATTGAGTTCCTGCCTGTGCCGTCGAAATCGCCTGCCGCCCTCCAGATACCGAACTGCCCCTCGTAACCGTTCACCGGGCTCTGAAGGATCGCTTTGAGTTCGATTCTACCCGGCCCGGCAGCTTCGTAGACGTGCAGCAGCGCGCGATTCGAATCCACCACCGCGATGATTTCCGCGCGCCCGTCGCCATCTACATCTGCGACACTTGGTCCCACCAGCGACGTCCGCTCCCACCAGGGTGACGACTGACCGATCTCCACCACCCGCACCCGGAACGCTGAATCGAAGTAGTCGAATCCTATCAGGTCCAACTTCGCGTTCCCATCGATATCAACTACTGCTGTCGGGCGCATCTTGACGGGACTCTCCGTCCGAAGGACGGGAGGAGATCCTGGAGGAAGCTCGAAGAACGACACCGTGTCATACGGCGCTCGGTGCGCAAGTTTGATGACAGCTTCAGGAATCCCGTTCCCATCAATGTCGGGCAAGGGGGGCATTCCGGTGCCGGCAGGCATCAGGATTCCACCGGCACGCACATCCTCCTCGTCCCAGCCCGACCGGGGTATTGTGTACGCGCTTGCCGTGCCCGTCGAGAATGCGCTCTCCGTTTCCATCCCGGAAGCATTTCTCGCGACCACTTGAACCGCAAAAGGCCCCACATCGACATCTTGCCAGGGGATTTCTTCGAAATGGGCCCGGTCGGTCGCAGATACGAAATACTCCAGGGGCGAAGATCCGCCAACCGCTCCGCGCCAGATGCGCACCGTGCCGGTTGTCAGATCGTCAGTCTCCCATTGAAGAAAGATTCTCCGGGTATCGCCATCCCATCGCGGGAGAACCGCCGGCTGTGACCGGAACACGGGAGGCGAACGATCCAATGAGTAAAGCGTGCGATCTTCGCCTGTTCGCCCCAGCAGGTCAGTCACCGTCAGGCGCAGGCAGAAAAGTGTATCAGGATGATCGATCGTGGAGTACGTACCGCGGAGAGTATCTCCTGCCGTTTCCAGAACGCCGGACGCACACGTTGTCCACACCCGTGGAACCGCGCCGACACCATAGCTTAGAACCCACGCGACCGGCGGAGTTCCCCGGACATGTACCGCCCAGCGGACGGCATTTCGAACCTCTTTCGTTCGTCCGGGGGTCAGTATCTGCGCCACCGGGTCCTGTGCCACCGACAAAAGCGTTGGCAGGTCCAGCCTTCCATGGCCAGTTTGCTCATCCCAACCCGGCGGCCCGATGTCAACCACGCCCCGGCAAAGAATGGAACGCACTTCCGTGGGTGAAAGGTGTGGCGCGCGGCTGAGGAGGATCGCCGCCGCGCCCGAGACGAATGGCGCGGAAAAGGACGTGCCACCGTTTCGGCGGTACGCTCCCCAGGTGTTCGTGGTGTAGATGCTGACGCCTGGCGCGCAGAGATCGAGATTCTCGCCATAACTGGAAAACGTGGCCCGCGCATCATTTTCGCCCGTGGCGCCTACCGCGATGGTTTCGTCGTATGCAGCGGGAAAGAGGAGCGAAGGTGTGTTCTCATTTCCTGCGGCCGCAACCAAGACCACCCGCGCAGCCGTTGCGTACGCCACGATGTCCGCCATGAGAGGCGTAGACACGACGTCGCCAAAACTCATGTTGATGATATCTGCGCCGTTTTCCACCGCGTAGACGACCGCGGCCGCGATGTCGTCTTCCTCAAGATATCCGCTCCCGTTGATGAGTTGCGCTCCCGCTCTGAGGCA
>JAKPPK010000246.1 GCA_029547385.1 Candidatus Latescibacterota bacterium | reverse complement strand
CCTAACCGCCCTCGCTGGCCTGAGCTCGAACGGGTTGATCGCCCGCACCGCAGACGGAGCGGCTGCCACGCGCACAATCACGGGGACGACCAACCAAGTAATCGTGAGCAATGGTGACGGAGTGGCGGGCAACCCCACACTGTCACTCCCTCAGAGCATCGCCACCACAAGCAACGTCCAGTTCGGAAATCTCCAGTTGGGTTCATCAGAGTCCTCCCCAGCCACCTACGGCGGGCAATTGAAAGCATACTCTGCCGACAACACTAGCTTGGAGTCCGTCGGCGGTATTGAACTGCCAGTGACAACAAACGGATACGGAGTGAAGATTCAGGCGTTGTCAGCGGATGGGGCAGCCCTTGCAATTGCCAACCGCAACGGCGCAGCTACGTGGACCGAACGGATGCGGATTTCAGCCGACGGCAAGGTCGGTATCGGGACAACGGCGCCAGCTGTCACTCTGGATGTGAAGGTCTCCCCAAACTGGCACTTTGGAGCATTCGACTTCACTCCGGGTGCAGCATCGATTGGTGCGTTCAGCGATGGGTTCTTAGGCTGGCAGCCGCTTTCGATCAATCCCGGTGGTGAAGTCTGGTTTCTCGGCGGCAATGTCGGCATCGGCACTTCCAGCCCCGGATCGTTGCTGCATCTCTCCGCAGAAAATCCGACTTTGAGCTTGGTCCCCTACACCGGTGGTTTTGGGCGGACCTCCTCAATCGATCTGTTTGGAACTTTCGGTTATGCGTCCAATGATGACACGCGCGCCCGCCGCCTAGCGCAGATCAAGGTTGGTTCGGAGAATTGGGGCGCATGGGAAAGCGCGTACATGGCATTCGTGGGCATTACCCCTGATGACGGAAGCCCAGCGGAACTTGTCCATATCAACACCTACAATGGCGCGGTTGGCATAGGCACGTCCAATCCCCTTCGTCGCCTTCACCTCTTCGAAGCGAACGGCTACTGCGAGCAACTCTGGGAGTCTGGGACCGTGGCAACCGAGACCGTGGGCCGCAGCTGGTCGTGGGGCACGGACAACGCCGGGCGGTTCCACCTGCAGGCGCGCAACGGCACCCTGACGAGTGCGCAACACGTCCTCACCACCACAGCCAACGGGTACGTCGGCATCGGCACGTCTTCGCCCGCCGCACGTCTTGATCTTGGAGCATCAACCGGCGTCGTTCAGTACATATATAACGATGATTCCGCGAACGCTGGACTTGGCATCAATCTATCGGGAGGTTCCTGCGAACTTTCACTGTTCGCCGGCGCGGACGGAGACGACGCAGGAAGAATCTCTTTTGGCCGTCGGCGTGTGGATACGGGAACCTACACGGAGCGGATGGTCGTTGATGCGACCGGCAATATCGGTATCGGTACGTCTTCGCCCGCCGCACAACTGCACCTCCGTTCGGGGTCAGACAATATAGCCGAAGCTATCCGTCTAGATAATCCGACCGACGAGTCCGACAACGGCAGCAAGATCGTGTGGCGGAACGCTGATGTTAGCAAAGATGCCGCGTTCTTTGCTGCCCGACGTATCGGTTCCGGCACCGGTATCGCCCTTACGTTTGGCACCGCGGAAGATTGGTCAACGGCAGCCGCTACGGAAAAAATGCGCATCGCCGGTAACGGAAACGTCGGAATCAATACGGCGTCACCGTCCGGCATTCTTGACGTTGCAAAACCGTCTAGCGGTGGCCGGGTCCAAGTCGTCAACGAAGGTGCGAATTCGTATAACGTTGTTGCTTCACGCAATGCGGCGGACAGTGCGTATCTGCCGTTAACGATACATACAACAGGTTTAATTATAAAGTCTCCATCCGATGGCGTTATTCAGCAACTCCAAGCGGATGGAGAAACCAGAATGTTTGTTAGAAACACAGACGATTCCATAACCTGTCAGGTAGGAGCTTCGCCGTCGACTACATACGTTGGTTCATACACTTCGCACCCGTTGGAGCTGCGAACATCGGATACTCCCCGTGTGATTGTTGGTGCCACGGGCGCGGTCCGCTTCAATGCCTACGGAGCCGGAACGCTCCAAACCGACAGCTCGGGCAACATCACCGCCTCTTCTGATGCCAGTCTCAAGACCGTCACCGGATCGTTCACACGTGGTCTCGCAGACGTACTCAAA
>JAKPPK010000585.1 GCA_029547385.1 Candidatus Latescibacterota bacterium | reverse complement strand
TCAATCACGTTGCGGGCCCGCCGGAACGGGATCACCCAGCTCGAAGCCGACGACGCTCCCAGAGGTATGATGCCGGTTGTGTTTGCACCGGGGGACAACGGAGTGCTGTTTCACGAGGCGTGCGGACACGGGATGGAAGCTGACCTTGTGGAGCGAGGATCGGCATTCGCAGGAAAACAAGGTGAACTGGTCGCGAGTGAGCTTGTCACGCTGTACGACGACGGAACCATCCCCTGCTTTCCGGGCAGCTTCCCGTTCGACGACGAGGGAATTGCCTCGCAGAGAACAACACTGATTGAGCGCGGCGTGCTCAGGAATTACCTCCAGTCGCTTGTCACAGCGCGCAAATCCGCGTGCGAACCGACGGGAAACGGGAGACGCCAGAACTACCGTCATCCTCCAATTCCCCGGATGCGAAACACGTATATCGGCGCAGGCTCCATGAATCCGGAGGACATAATTGCGCAAACGGACGCGGGGCTTTACGCGGAGGTTCATGGTTCTGGCGGGCAGGTTGACGTGATTACCGGCAGGTTCACCACGAGCGTGCAGGTGGCGTGGCTCATAGAGAAAGGGAAGCGGACGCGGCCCGTACGCGGAGCTACCCTGAGCGGTACCGGGATCGACGTTCTGAAGAACATCGACATGGTGGGGAATGATCTTGTCATCGCGCAGATGTCGGGCAGGTGTGGAAAGGGGCAGAGCGTGCCCGTGGGCGTCGGTATGCCGACGGTGAGGGTCAGATCGCTGCTCGTTGGTGGCAAAGGAGAGGTCTGGAAGGGAGCCACGCCATGAACGACATGGAGTTTGCCCGCCGAACACTGCACTATGCCATGCAGCGAGGGGTTCAAGCTGCAGAAGTGGCCGTTGTGCGAACCCGGAAAACGGAAATCAGTGTTGTCAACATGACACCGGAGACAGTGAATGCCCAGGAGGAGATCGGATTCGGTGTCAGGGTTCTGAAAGACGCGAGGATGGGGTTCGCCGCGAGCAATCGGCTGGATTCGCGTTCCGTCCAGGACCTGTTGGATTCGCTCGTGTCCATCGTGGGTGAACATACACCCGACGAAGCAAACACGCTGCCGGAATGGTCCGGCGGGAAACCCTGGGAAGACAGGCTTTCAACCTTCGACGAGGTGATCCTTCGTACCCCACTTGAGGAAAAGGTGCGCAGAGCGCTTACCCTCGAGCAATGCGCGCGCGATTTCGACACGCGGATCAAAGGCGCGAGCACGGTGATTTATGGTGACGTGGCGGAGGAGGAAGCACTCGTCAACTCACGCGGGGTGGAGGGAGTGTCCCGGTCTACCCTCGCGTATGCCGTGATAGAGGCAATTGCCGGCGATAAGGATTCCATAGAGACAGGCTGGCACGTAGGGGCAAGCTCCACGTACGACGGTCTGGACATCGAGGCGACCGCCGCGACGGCTGCGCGTCGTGCGTTGCGCATGGTGGGGAGCAGACCCGCTCAGTCCGCCGAACTCCCGCTCGTGTTTCCGCCGGAAGTCGGCAGTGATATTCTCGCGTACATATCGAGGATGCTGGATGCGGACGCAGTGCAGAAGGGGAAATCGTTGTTCCGGGGGCGGGAAGATTCACAGGTGGCCTCTTCCCTCGTTTCCGTTGTGGACGACGGGCGTCTCGAGGGTGGCCTTGCAACCCGTTTAGCGGACGCAGAGGGTGTGCCGACTGCGCGGACGGAATTGGTGAGAGACGGAGTTTTGAAAGGCTTTCTGTACGATTCTTACACCGCAAAAAAAGGCGGCACGGTTTCCACGGGAAACGCCCAGAGGGGAAGCTATGCCGCGCGTCCTCATACCGGGACGACCAATTTCATGTTGTTGCCCGGGAGTCGCGCGACGGACACATTGCTGCACGACGTGTCGATCGGTCTGCATGTAGCGGAAATGCAGGGGCTGCATGCGGCGATCAACCCGGTATCCGGCGATTTTTCCATTCCCTGCAAGGGGCTCATGATCCGTGGCGGAGAGCTCGCCGAGCCCGTGACGGGTGTGGCAATCAGTGGTAATCTGTTCGACCTGTTGCGCGACGTTGACGGAGTTGGCGACGACTTCACGTGGGTTTTCTCCGGTGCGATCGTCGGAACACCAACGTTTCGCGTGCGGAACGTGAAAGTCGGCAGTGCAGGTTGATGGGTGGCGTGGAACGTAACAGGTGGATCGGGACGACAATGACAAACGTACTCTGGTTGGTGATTTTCTGGGCGATGCAGGTGGTTGCGGCGCTTTCTTTCAAGCAGGGGAGCCTGCCGGATGCGTCGCGGACACTCTGGTTCATTATCGGCAACGTGTTCGGCGCATCAAGCATCTGGTTCATGATGGAGCTGTACAAGACGATGAACGTGAATGTTGCGATGGGGCTGGCAGTCGGGGGCGCGTTTCTGTTGTCGCAACTCGCTACGGCGCTGATCTTCAAGTCTAACCTTTCTTTCGTGCAGTACATCGGCTTGATAGCTATCACCGGCGGGATGTACGCTGTGTCTGCGGGTGCAAGAACACACCCTTGATCGGGAGCGGAAAAGAGATGACAGAACGGGAAAGATTCTTCCGCGAACTGGACCTCGACGGAGATGGGACAGTCAGCGCAGACGTTGGCATCACCTATCCGGTGTGGAATGAGTACAAAGAGCGGCTCGACTGGATGGAGCGCTTCTCCCGTTACGTTCACGTAGGAATCTCGCGCACGCCAAGCAGGCCCGCGTACAGCAAATGGACGGATCCGTGGGGCTGCGAGTGGCTGTATCCGCTGGAGTCGCTGGATGGGCTTGTGATGCGACATCCTGTCGCCGAATGGGACGCGCTGACGTCGTACAAGGGGCCAAATTCCGCGGAGTTCACGGATTGGAGTGAGGTTGAAAAAAAGTTCAAGGCTGCGAAGGCCAGGGGTGAGGTGGCGCGGGGCGGCACTGACCACGGCTTCGTGTTTCTCCGCCTGACATATCTTCGCGGATTCAACGCGTTCATGGAGGATGTCGGATCGCGGGACGAGCGGCTTTTCGACCTCATAGGCGTCGTCGAGGGTTACTGGTTTGACGTTGCGAAGCGGTACGTTGAGGCCGGAGCGGATCTTGTCTCGTTTGGCGATGACCTGGGGCTCCAGAACAGGCTTCCGATTTCTCCGAATGCGTGGCGAACATTCATCAA
>JAKPPK010000207.1 GCA_029547385.1 Candidatus Latescibacterota bacterium | reverse complement strand
GTTATCGCCGGGCAAACGCACCTTGACCTCGCAGCCCCCGAGGGGAAGGCCTGTCGGCAACGCGGGATCAGGGTTCTCTATCCGCTGGAAAAGTTCGTGTACCACGGTGTCAGCCTCCGCAACGAAATTTCGGCGGAACAGACTGAAATCCCGCTTTTTCTCGCCCCGAGGCATCATTTTTCGGACTCGCTCGTCATCGCGCTGGACGACGAACTGATCCGCTACGAACGCGTGGAGAACGGCACGTTGATCGGCTCCGCACGCGGCTGGAACGGAACCCGGCCCGCGCGGCACCGGGAGGGTACGATACTCTTCTGGCCGGAGGACTGTGAGCAGGAGGTGCTGCGGGTGAAGGACTCTCCCAACCTTCTCGGGTGGTACGTCCTCGACGACAGCCCCGGCGACGCGCGTTCCGCTCTGCGCGCGATGTACCGCATCGTCCGGAAGTACGACCCTGAGATCCGGCAGCCCGTGTGCGCGGGGTACGGCGACGCGGGCTCGGTTCTCAACTTTGGACCCGGCATCTGCGACATCATGATGATCTACTGGTACCCCGTGGAGCCCGACAGGTACATGCGGGAAAGCACTTCCGAAGAGGTGCAATGGATTCTCGCGAAGGCGCGGGAACGGGTTCCCGGCGTTCCATTCATCGGCGTTTTCCAGTCGTTCGACGGCCGCCCGATGAACTCAGGGCAGGGCCTGCCGACTTCGGAACAGGTGCGCGAACAGATGGAGGACTTCGTTCGCGAGGGAGCCTGCGGGCTGATTGCGTTCCAGTCGTCGAAGTGGGGATGGATTGACACCCCGGAACTTGAGAAGCCGATCGCGAAGGCGTACCGGGAAATCCGCCAGACCAGCGGGCTTTTCGTCCGGCCGGAGACGAAGGAAATGGCGCGGCGCAGAACGCAACCACAGGGCTTCTGGACAACGCCGAACCACGTTCCCGGCTACGTTCCGGCATGGCGGGTGGCGGCTCCGTTTGAAGTGCCCGAGGGCAAGACACTGGACGCAGTGTTCCCGCCCGACGAGACGATTGATTTCGATGCCGTGTACGAGGGTCCGTTCGGGGAGATCCGGTGGCGGACGTGGGAAACCGTCGGCGGGGAAATGGAAATCAGCAACCTGTTCAACCGGGGGCTGATCGTCCACAAAACGGCGTACGCGGTGAGCGACGTGGAAAACGACCGCGAGCGCGACGCGCTCATGGGCATCTCAAGCGACGACGACTGCATCGTGCGCATCAACGGCACTGAGGTATACCGCTACGAAGGCAGCGGCGGTGTGACACGGGACAAGTTCAAGGTGCACGTCAGGTTGCCGAAAGGGCGTTTCCGGTTGTTCGTGAAATGCCACAACCGGCTTGGTGGTTGGGGTTTCTCGCTCCGTTTCATGGATCTCGCCGGAAAGCCGCTCAAAGGCCTGCGGTTCGACCCCGAACGGCAATAAGGAAAGGGACGCCCGATGGATGCCCTGCGCGAAATTGGCGACCGGCTTGAGCTTTTCGTGGACGACTGGCTCATTGACGAACTGCACGGCGCCCGCCAACTGCTCCACCAGCCCGTGCCGCGGGAGCCTGCCCTCGTCACCGACAGGCCGTGGGAAGGCAATATGTGCCACTACGTCACGGTTCTGCGCGACGGCGCGCTGTGCCGAATGTATTACTCCACGTGGCACGCGCAGTTCGATCGGAACGCTGATGGCTCGGTCTCGCTCACGCACACCAAGAGCAATATTGCCTGTGCGGAGAGTCTGGACGGAATCCACTGGCACCGTCCCGAGTACGGTCTGTTCGAAGTGGATGGCTCACGGCGGAACAACCTCGTCTGGGCCGGAGAAGGGGATGAAATCCGGGGCACGCACGGGTTTGCGCCGTTCATTGACGTGAATCCTTCATGCCCCGCGGACCAGCGTTACAAGGCCGTGGGGCGTGCTGAGAAAAAGCGCGACCTGTGGGCCATGGCGTCGCCGGACGGCATTCGCTGGCGGATTCTCGGGGATAAGCCGATCCTCAGCGGCCTGCCGTTCGATTCGCAGAATCTGGTGTTTTACGAC